>DATHPY010000126.1:0-3806 GCA_035483315.1 Puia sp.
CAATACCATCATCAATGGGAGAAAAATCATTCTCCCATTTTTTATTGTCAATATTGATAACACCTTTTGTTGTAAACAACATCGCATTGCGGCCGTTGCGTGTTGGCATCACGCAATCAAACATGTCAATGCCGAGAGAAATACATTCCAAAATATTCCACGGAGTTCCGACGCCCATTAAGTAGCGTGGTTTTTGAGAAGGTAAAATATCGCAGCAAATTTCGCAGATCTCGTACATCATTTCTTCAGGCTCGCCAACGCTCAATCCGCCAATAGCATTACCGGTTGCATTCATGGAAGAAATAAATTCTGCAGACTCATTGCGCAGATCTTTATATACACTTCCCTGTACAATAGGGAAAAGGTTTTGTGTGTATCCATAAACGTTAGCTGTGTTATTGAATTGAGTAAAACATCTTTCTAACCAGCGATGTGTGAGTTGCATGGATTTATTTGCTTCGCCGCATTCAACCGGATAAGGAGTGCATTCATCAAAAGCCATAATGATATCCGCGCCAATCGTTCTTTGAATGTCCATCACTTTTTCCGGAGTGAATAAATGTTTTGATCCGTCAATATGCGATTGAAAAGTTACTCCTTCTTCATTAATTTTTCTTGTGCCGGATAGAGAAAAAACCTGGTAGCCGCCACTATCGGTGAGAATTGGTTTGTTCCAGTTCATAAATTTATGCAGTCCGCCGGCTTGTTGTAATACGTCCAATCCCGGACGAAGAAATAAATGATAAGTATTGCCTAAAATAATTTGCGCCTTTACATCAGTTAATAATTGTTGCTGAGTAACTGCTTTAACGCTTCCAACCGTGCCAACCGGCATAAATATTGGCGTAAGAATTTCGCCATGATCGGTTATAATCTTTCCGGCACGCGCTTTTGAACTGTCGTCTTTTTTCTCTAATTCAAATTGTAATGAAGCCATAGTTGATAATGTTGCAAGATAATAACAGTTTTGAGTTTAGAGTTTTGAGTTATTTTCCCGCAAAGACGCAAAGATTTCACACAATGATAGAACGCAGATTTTTTATGATGATTAAGATAAGTTATGATAATCTTCAAGATCATAACTATCATAAAAAATCTGCGTTCTATCTGTCGTTGTTTCAAGAAGAAAATTGCCGGTTGTGAAACCACAGTTCAGTAGAATTATTGCAGTACAAGAGTCCGCCAGCTGGCGGAAAAATGTTGAAGAACGAACAAATGCCGGCATCAAAAAATTGATGATTGTAAATAATAAACACCAAGCCGTGGTAGAATATATTTTGCAGTCAACCGCTTAGTTTCAGTATTTTCGCATAGGCAACCAATCAAGAACCCCGCTCTAATAACTGTTTATGGAAACATTTTTCGCTGATTTGCGATGGCAGGAAATAACATTCGGCGCATTTTGTTTAGCAGTAATTATTCAACTATTTTATTACGGATGGTTTTTTAGCAGGCTCGCTTTTTTTAAATCAACTACGAGAGAAAAATCACAGCAACACCCCGTAAGCGTTATTATTTGCGCGAAAGATGAAGCGGCAAAATTAGCTGCTAATTTGCCAGGCGCACTTGTACAAACATATCCCACAACACACGAAGTGATTGTTGTTAATCATACCAGCCAGGATGATACGCGTTTTTTATTAGAGGAATTGAAAAAAACTTTTAAAGGTTTGCATATTGTGAATTTGCAGCAGGATGCGATCGGGATTCCCGGAAAAAAATATCCGTTGTCCGTTGGAATTAAAGAGGCAAAATATGAGATCGTTTTATTAACGGATGCAGATTGTGTTCCGGCGAGCGAATTTTGGATTGAGAAAATGCAGGAAGCATATAACGATGGAATTGAAGTGGTACTTGGTTATGGCGCTTATCATAAAAAACCCGGACTGCTGAATAAATTAATCCGCTTCGAAACTTTTCATGCAGCGTTGCAATATTTTTCTTACGCTTTGGCCGGCACACCTTATATGGGAGTTGGAAGAAATCTGTCGTACAAAAAAGAATTATTTTTTCGCAACAAAGGGTTTTCGTCAATCAACCATTTGCCTGGTGGCGATGATGATCTTTTTATTAATAAAGTTGCCACTGAAAAAAATACGGCGATTATGATTGATCCGGAAACATTCACGCTTTCCGAATCGAAAAAAACTTTTGGCGCATGGTTTAAACAAAAATCACGTCATTACAGCGCATCCAAATTTTACAAACCAAAGCACAAATTTTTATTGGGTCTATATTCCACCGCTCAATTTTTTTTATACCCGCTTTTTATTGTCAGCATTATTTTTTTTAGCTGGAAATTATCACTCATCGTATTTGGCGTGCGTTTTATCTTCCAGGCATTTATTTATTTCAAAACAATGAAAAAATTAAATGAAAAAGATCTGTTTGCCTGGTGGTGGTTATTTGATATCTGGATGTTTTTATATTACCTGATATTTGCGCCTGCATTATGGAAAAAGCCTCCGCCAAGCTGGAACTGATAACAAAATATTTTCCTGATCTTTCTAAAAAACAATCAGCGCAATTTGCTGCGTTGGATGATCTGTATAAAGAATGGAATAATAAGATCAATGTTATTTCCAGGAAAGATATTGATGGTTTGTACGAAAAACATATTCTGCATTCATTAAGTATTGCTGCTGCTTTTGAAATAAGAGAAAGATCAGAAGTGCTCGACATAGGCACTGGTGGCGGGTTTCCGGGAATTCCACTCGCAATAATTTTTCCCGGTTCACATTTTCATTTGGTTGATAGCATTGGAAAAAAAATAAAAGTGGTGGAAGAAGTTGTCTCAGCAATTGGTTTATCAAATGTAACTGCTCAGCAAATTCGCGCTGAAGAAATAAAAAATAAAAAGTTTGATGTTGTTGTTACAAGAGCTGTCGCTCCGTTGAAAGAATTGTGGAAATGGTCGAAGCCGTTGTTAAACGTTGGTCGTTGGTCGTTGGCGGATGATCGAAGTGCAGGTTCTCAACTCGGCCAACGAACAACGAACAACGACCAACAATCAACAGCCAACGGATTGATCTGTTTAAAAGGCGGCGATCTAAACCAGGAAATCAGCGAAAGCGGCTGTAAGCCAACCATAATTGAGATTGAAAAAATGTTTCCCCTCGAATATTTTCACAAAAAATACATCTTACAGATTTCCCCAACTAAGTACAAGCATATAAAATAACTTACCACAAAGTGGTATTTTTTTTAAGAGAAATGATTCGGAACTTCATGCTATGGCAATTAATGTGTGTATAGTAGATGACAATAAAGATATCCGATCCGCATTGGAAGAAATTGTTTCCATGTCGGATGGATATAATTTGTCGGGAAGTTTTTCAACCGCTGAAGATGCGATACAAAAAATTCCTTTGTTAAATCCTCATGTTGTGTTAATGGATATTAATCTCGGCGAAGGTGACAGCGGAATAGACTGTGTACGAAAATTGAAAGAGCAAAACCCCGAAATACTTTTTATGATGTGCACGGTGTATGAAGAAGACGATAAAATTTTTGAAGCATTAACAGCCGGCGCAAATGGCTACATTCTTAAAAAAACAGCCGCTTCCAAATTGCTTGATGCAATCAAAGAATTACAGGAAGGCGGCGCGCCAATGAGCAGCCAGATAGCACGAAAAGTAGTTGCCGCGTTTCGCAACAGATCCTCATCTGAAAATAATGCAGTAAGAAAACCACTCAGCGTTTTATCCAAACGCGAAAATGAAATTCTTGAACTTCTTGCTAAAGGATTAATGTATAAAGAAATTGCCGCCAACCTTTTTGTGGGGCCAGAAACGATAAGAAAACAC
>DATHPY010000127.1:0-3561 GCA_035483315.1 Puia sp.
TTAAAATCAAAATTTTAAAATTATGAAACTTATCCATTTCATATCCTTACCAATCTCAACGCAAAAAATGAATCCAAAATAAAAGAAGAAATTTCAATTAAGTCTATGAAAATTTCTGTATAGGAATGAGTTTATTGTCGATTTTGTAATAGGTTATTCCCATCATTGTAGGTTTTTAATTTCTAGAAAGTAATCTCTTCTTTCATTCCGGAATATTAAGATTTGCATTTAAGCGCGTACAAATTTTTTTCGATTTTAGGAAAGGATATCAATAAAAAAATAAAAGAATAATATTTTCTAAAAGCACAATGGATTTTTTTAACTTTTGATAACGAATAACGGATAACTAAACATTATCATGCATTCTGAACCTGGAGGAATAAGCCAAAAAATTGGAGCTTTACTTAATAAAATAATTCTGCTAAAGAATGAGATCACAATTATTGTTGTCGCCAATGTCAAGGGAATAACAATAACAGATGACTATAATAAGCATTCTGTAATTACTGATTTTTTCAGTGTCTCAGAATTTGAAGAAATTGTCACAGGGTTTAGAGAATTTGGTTTTTATGTGCAGACATATACCGATGAAACTGATTTCTTCAAAACTGTAATAAATAGAGAATTCCAAAAAATTCCAGGTAAAAGAAAATTAATTTACAACACATCGCAAAAGGGGATTGGTGGAGGAAGGCAATCGCTGATGCCTGCTTTTTGTCAACTTTACAAAATCCCACTAATTGGTTCAAATGCACATGTGTCCTCTCTTTGCCGCCATAAGTATCATTTTAATTCTCTGTTATCCAAGTATCATTCTCACTTGCCTGATGCCTGGCTGTTTGATCAAAAGAAAGGATGGCTTCAGAATGATCATCCCCCCATCGGAACAAAAGTTATTGTTAAACCAGTTTTTGAAGCTGCAAGTATTGGTATCGGAAATGAATCTGTTTTTTTATATTCTGTAGATAAAGATTCCTTCTTACAAAAACATTCCTATATGTTTAAACAGCCACTTATTGTCGAAGAATTTATCGAAGGGTATGAAGTAGAAGTGCCTCTTTTAATCACTGACAGCTATTATAGTCTTGGCCCAATCGGAATAGAATTAGGAAATGAAAAATATTTAGGTGATAAGATTTTGGGTTATGATGAAATTTATGACGACAAATATTTTTTTTATGACTTTGATGAAATTGATCGGGAACTAAGCAATGCAATTCTTTCCTGTACGAACCTGAGTGCGGAAATTTTAGAAATAGAAGATTTTGGAAGAATCGATTTTCGCATTAATAAAGAAGGTGAATTTTTTCTCACTGATATAACCACTGGACCTCACACTGTGAGGCATAGCGCATATCATTTTGCATTTAAAAAAATGGGGTTTTCTCACTCCGAATCATTAGCGACATTGACTGCAATCACAGCCAACCGCCTCCAATGGATCTAATGAATTGCTTGGGAATTCTACGATTCATACCACAATTGGATGTCAGATAACAAAAAGCCCCTTGAAAAAAAGTTCCACGGTTTTCCTATCATTACCGGAAATTTTTGAAGTAAATAGTTATCCCAGGCTTGCCAATTTCTTTCAATTTTTCCTATTCCATTTTCTAAAAGTTCATGGCGTTTTTCCAAATATATACGGTCAGGTATCTTGGGGATCAAAGTTTGCAAGTCTTTCCAAACAACTGAAAATTTTTCATCATGATCGTTGACATAATAAATGCCCGCAAGATTTGATTTTATCCAATAAGAATAATACGTATCAATGTCTCTATTATTAAACGTTTCATTAAGCGCTTCAAAAATTGATAAAGCATTTGCAACTTGGTTATTGTATATATGCAACACAGCATAATTATTTTTTATTAGTAATTCATCGGCTGCAAAATGTTCATAGCTAGTTATTGCATTATATAATTTAAGGGCATCAGCATTTGAAATCTTTTGAGAAAGCATTCCACTTATTATGTAATTGCTATAAGGTATTTGAGGTTCCGGAAAATGCAATATTTTATTCTGATTCAAAAGTAGCAATACTTGTTGCGAATGTTGAAATGCTTCTTGATAAGAACCGGCAACAATCAGGTTCGCGGCATGATTATTCAAAGAGTAATAAAGTTGCACAGGGTTAACAGGTCGAGCACTAATGCTGCCCCCACTAAAATATTCTATGCTTTGTTTGGTCCGTAAAGTAGCAATCTCGTTGATGTGTGCTGCGGTTGAATTTCTTCTTAAAATATTTATACTGTATGATGCGGTGGGGTCAAACTTGATCCTGTCAGATAGATAAAAAATGATTTTCTTTTCAATGAATTTAGCATCTTCATATTCGTATAAGTTAATACAAATCATCATTAATATTGTCATAATCCGCGTCCAGATTTCTCCTTCTTCTTCTTTTAATTCATCCCAGCCCTGCAAATAAGATTTAGCATCCTCAAGATCTTTAATAATCATTGTTTTGCTCATGCAAAGGGATAATATATAATACTTTTCCGCGAGTAAAGATTTTGGCAACCAATCTTCGATCTGCAGTAGAATAGTTTTTGCATCATCGTAACGGGTCTCGAAATAATGATAATATGCAGCGGACATCTTTTGTAAAAAATCATTTAGATCAAATTCGCTTGGAAAGTTTTTAATCTTGGATTGAATATGCGGGTCTAGTTGTAAACCATCCCGAAAATCTTTAAGCACTCCCAATAAACTAACTATACAAGACGAGTTTATTTCACCTCCGTCAGTCAAAAATTTTGCACGTGTTTTGTAATCCGAGGGACGTAGCTTGGCAAGGCATTCGGAAAATGAACGGCAGTATTGATATTTTTTTTCATGAAGCCGATTCAAAAAAAAGAAACGCAAGATTTCGTGGGAAAAACTTTGCGTGTTTTCATGGCCGGTAATCAATTCCGCGTGAGTAGCTTTCTTTATTATATCTTTTATCTCATCTTCATTCTCTTTGCTCAAACAAAGCAACTCGTCCTTACTAAATGAAAGTCCAATAACCGAAGCAATCTCTAATAAGGTGATTATTTGGGTGCCTGTTGCCCCCAAAGCAATTAATTTATTTAAAAGGAGTGTTTCAATAAACAATTGAGAAGTATTTTCATTTGAATGCTCATCAAAAAACAACCTAATTTCTTGTTCGTTTTTTTGCGACAGGTATTCTGCCAGTTTTTTGATTAACAAAAGATGGGGGCCAGTAATCGAATAAAGTATTTGGATCAATTCCTTTTTCAGCGTACGTTTAAAACCAAACTTTAATAATGTTGTTGCATATTCAGCAACTGTAATAGGAAGTGTTTCAATTAACTCAAAATTATTCTTATTAAAAAGATTATTATATTCCTTTTCGTTTGCAACATGCTGGTCATCTGTCGTAATCATCATATAGTCGATCGCTGAAAAGACCGGATACGAATTACTAATCCTAGAATCGATCATTAGTTGCAAAAACAATAATGTTTTTTCGTCCAGCCAATGTGTATCGTCAACGATCAATAAAACTTTTCTAGTACTAAAAAAACGGTCAAAATCGAATACAAAAGACTTTTCTAT
>DATHPY010000128.1:0-2475 GCA_035483315.1 Puia sp.
AATAATTGCATCATCCAGAAAAGCGCTTTCCAAACTGTTTCTTCCGGTTGTCCGATGGCGAGATATAAAACAAATATTGTAGAAGCCACATAAAGCAGCACACCGTAAAAAGAATACTGCTGGCGAATCTCAAGCAGTATATCCTTTTTAAAAAGAGTGAAAATGTATTTCATAGTAAACCTCAGTCAATATTAAAGGTAAATCCTAATTTTAAAATCAATAACAATCATAAATCTTAATTGAAATGAATATTCTGCAAATATTAGAAACTCGCTTTAATTCTGTTCTTTTAAAAGAACTTCAGGAAGGTTATGTAGACGAAACTGAAACCAAATTTATGGCGTATTCAATTCATTCTCTTAACAAAGATGATTTCGAAGATTTTTACAATTTTTATTTGCATCAATGCTGTTGCAAAAAGTTTTTTACAGGAAAGCCGCGGGCGGTTATTATATTTTTATTCCATCGCCGGCGCAACGCATTTCATTCTTGCCAAATTATTATTTAATGCCGTATTAATGCTGGTGATGAATTTACTCAGCTTTTTTCTTTTCCAATTATTATTAGGAAGTCCGCTGCAAAACCCGTTTTTATTTATTGCGATAAGTTGTTTCGGCGGAGTAAGTTTAAGTTTGGTATTTACTTTTTTAGCCGCCATTGCAGCGCGCGCGCAACAAAGTGCAGCATTAATGGCGATCATGGGTTTTCCATTAATTATTCCGCAATTATTATTATTGATACGTTTATCAAACATTGCATTTTCAAGTGTTTTGCAAAGCGGGTTAACATTTATTATTTTATTACTCGCAGCTTTTGATGTGATGATAGTTGTTCTTGCGATTATTCTTTTTCCTTTTTTATGGAAGGACTGAGAGAATGTAAGATGTGTTTCAATTTTATTTTTCATGATCAATATAGTTCGCTTTCTATTCAATTATCACATCAGCACATTTTCAAATTTTCAAATTGATTTGCTTTACCCTATTTTTGCGTTCCAATTAAGTCAGTCCGTTGTGCTAACGATTAACTTCTAAAAAAATCATTACGGCTGCCAACAAGAACAATTTATGCTTCGCAGTAAGTGGTGGAAAATATTGAGCGTTATTTTTTTACTCTACACATTCACAGCAGGGTTTTTAGGAGGCGTGCCGGTAAAACCAATCTTGAACGAAACTATCCGCAATCTTTATTTTCATGTTGCCATGTGGTTCAGCATGATGATATTTTTTATAACCTCCGTTGTTTATTCCATCAAATATTTACGCACCAATAATATTCGTTTTGATATTTACGCCGTGGAGTTTGCCAGAACAGGAATTGTTTTTGGACTGCTAGGATTAGTCACCGGTTCTATTTGGGCTGGTTTTACCTGGGGCGCTTTTTGGAGCAATGACCCAAAACAAATTGGCGCTGTTATCGCATTGCTTATTTACCTCGCCTATTTTGTTCTCCGCAATTCTGTTACTGATATTGATAAGAGTTCGCGCCTCAGCGCTGTGTATAATATTTTTGCATTTGCCATGTTGTTTCCAACAATATGGATCATTCCGCGAATGGTGGAGAGTCTTCATCCCGGCGGAATGGGAAACCCTGCTTTCGACACGAAAGATATTGACAGCCGCATGCGCGTAATATTTTGGTTCGGCGCCATTCCGGGTTGGACGTTATTGGGAACATGGATAACCACTTTACGGATCCGCCTGCAATTATTAGTTGAAAAAAAATTACACAATGTTTAAAAGATACTTTAGGTTACAGATTACCGTTATACTCGTATTATTATGTACAGTAACTTATGCGCAGGATAGTGTTGCGAATAAAAGACCGGAAATGGCAACTGCGTTTCGTGCAGATGGAAAAATTTATGTAGTAATAGCAGTGTTGGTAGCCATTCTCGCCGGACTTTTTATTTATGTAGCGAGTTTAGATAGAAAAATAAGTAAAATAGAAAATAAAAGTTGACCGCTGGCAGTTGACTGTTGACAGTCGACCGTTAATACATCTAACATCTAAATCATTTTTATGCCTGAATATAAATTTTTTGAAGCTGTTGAAAAGAGTTTTGACAAAGCGGCAAAATTCACCAACTGGGACCCGGGAATTCTTGAACAGATAAAACAATGCAATTCCGTTTATCGTATGTTCTTCCCCGTTAAAATTGGCGACAAGATCGAAGTTATCAAAGCATATCGCGTTCAGCATTCGCAACACAAATTACCAAGCAAAGGCGGAATTCGTTTTGCATTGTCTGTAAATTTAGATGAAGTGATGGCGCTCTCGGCATTGATGACTTATAAATGCGCGATCGTTAATGTTCCGTTTGGCGGAGCAAAAGGCGGTATCAGTATCGACCCGAAAAAATACACGCCATACGAATTGGAAAAAATTACGCGTCGTTACACTTCTGAATTAATAAAAAAGAATTTCATCGGTCCGGGAACCGATGTACCCGCTCCTGATTATGGAACCGGCGAA
>DATHPY010000129.1:0-5980 GCA_035483315.1 Puia sp.
TTTTTTGCCGACAACAATTCCACCGAGAACTCTTCCTTGTCCATCGAGCCATTTTGTTGCAGAATGAATTACCAGGTCTGCGCCAAACTGAATCGGCGTCTGATTAACCGGCGTTGCAAAACAATTATCAACATTCAAGATCAGGTTATATTTTTTCGCGAGCCTGCCTGCAAGATCAAGATCAATAATTTCCAATCCCGGATTTGTCGGCGTTTCTAAATAGATCATTTTTGTATTCGGCCGAATTGCTTTTTCCCACGCCTGCACATCATTCACATCAACGTAAGTATGTTCAATTCCATACCTCGGTAAATATTTTGTAATGATGGTGTGCGTGCTTCCAAAAATGGCATTGCAGGAAATAAGATGATCGCCTTGTTTTAAAAAAGTGAGGAGCGAAGCAAACACCGCGCTCATGCCGGATGCAGTGGCAAAGCCGTCTTCAGCGCCTTCGAGCGCGCACATTCTGTCAATAAATTCCTGCACTGTGGGGTTGCTGAAACGCGTGTAAATATTGTCATTCGTTTCATCGGCAAAAGCCGCGCGCATTTCTTCAGCGTTCTCAAAAATAAAACTGCTGGTCAAAAAAACGGGCGACGAATGTTCCATTTCATTTGTCCGTTCAGTTCTTATTCGTATCGCTTTTGTTATCGGATCCATTTTTTAGTTTGTAGTTTGTAGTTTTTAGTTTGTAGTTCTTCTCTTCGAAAATTCTCTATTAATTATCTGTCGTTTTATTTTTTAGTTTTAATTTTTTGTTTCCGGCACTTGTTCTCTATTAAGCATTCTTGCGTCGCACTCTTGTACTTTTTATTCTTTATTGAACTTATGTCTGAGTAATTCGATCTTTTCCAAAGCTTTAAAATTTTAGAAAAATTAAATCTCATTTGTCCGAACCACGATTCTGACCTGATTTTCCTTATTCAACTTATAAATTGCTTTCAGTATAATCAGTTTAATAAGGTTAATATCCCGGTTCTGACAATTATCAATTCTCAATTACTTTCGCTTCCCACGTAATATGGCAACCGGCTTTTCTTAAAGTTGCGGCAACGGAGCAATATTTTTCCATCGAAAGCTCACAGGCTTTTTTTGCTTTATGATGATCAATATTTCCTTTGAATTCAAAAATTACGTGAATTTTTTTCCAGAGAGAAGGATCTTTACCCTGCTCTCTTTCACCGGTGATCTCCATATGAAAACCATCAAGCGTTTGCCGCTGTTTTTTTAAGATGGAGACAACATCAATTCCGCTGCATCCGCCCAATGCCATTAATAACATCTGCATGGGACGCGCGCCAAAATTTGTTCCGCCGGTTTCGGGACTGGTATCTATTTTAACCGAATGCCCGTGAGCATCTTTTGCCTCGAAACCAAAATCGCCGCTTACGCGATCAACCTCGATTTTCAACATACAAAATATTTTTGCAAATGTAATGCATGCATGCCCTTATTTTGCATTCTTAAATCAGAAACTGACCAATGCAGCATTTTTCTTACCAGCGGTTATTTGAACTGGAAAATGGTTCGCAACTAAATGGAATTACCGTTGCCTACGACACGTACGGAAAATTAAATAAAGATAAAAGCAATGTTGTTTGGGTTTGTCACGCATTGACCGCAAACTCCGATGCAGCCGATTGGTGGAAAGGATTGGTTGGTGAAGATTGTCTGATCAATCCTGAAAAATATTTTATTGTTTGTGCAAATATGTTAGGCTCCTGTTACGGAACAACAGGACCGCTGAGTATTGATCCATCAACGCAGCAACCGTATTATAATAGTTTTCCGACTGTTACAATTCGTGACATGATAAAAGTGCATATACTTCTCCGTGAGTATCTCGGCATTGAAAAAATTTTCCTGGCAATGGGTGGAAGCATGGGTGGCTATCAAATTTTAGAATGGTGCCTGATGGAAAAAGATGCGATCGAAAATATTTTCTTAGTTGGTACATCTGCAACTGAAAGCGCGTGGGGAATTGCCGTACACACTGCACAACGATTAGCTATTGAAGCAGATTCGACATGGAAAGACAGATCGGCTGATGCAGGGAAAAAAGGATTAAGAGCTGCACGCGCGATCGGCATGATCACTTACCGCAATTACGGAATTTTAGTGCAAAAACAAACTGATCCCGATAAAGAAAAAATTGACAACTACGCTGCAGCAGCATATATAAATTACCAGGGAGAAAAATTAATGAATCGTTTTAACGCCTATAGTTATTGGCTTCTTACCAAATCAATGGATAGTCATCACATTGCCCGCGGCAGAAATAAAACAACAGAAGAGATTTTACAAACCATTACACAAAACGCTTTGATAATGGGCATCAACAGCGATATATTATGCCCCGTTGAAGAACAAAGATTTCTTTTTAAATATTTACCCAATGCCACGCTTGTAGAAATTGATTCCGTTTACGGACACGACGGCTTTTTAGTTGAGACAGAAAAAATTTCTGAGCATTTGGGAAAATGGCTGGAAGCAGGGAGTACGAAGTATGAACTGTGAAATACGAAGTAAGAAGTATGAAATACGAATGATGCGCTAACACACTTCTTACTTCATATTTCATACTTAAAACTTAATAACTCAACCTTCCCTGGTAATAATCTAAAATCTTCGCACGAAAAATATAATTGTATTTGGCGATTGTTAAATTAATATTCGCCCTGTCAATATTATTTTTTGCAAGAAGATATACATCAGAAGTTATTACGCCTTCATTGAATTGAATTTCTTTTATGCGAAAAGATTCAGCATAACCATCCACTGCATCTTTATCGGATTTAAGCTGGCTGCTTGCCATTACCATATTTTGATAAGCCTGCTCAACAATCTGTTGTAAACCAAGTCTTGCAGATACGGCATTGTACTTCGCATTCTCAAGATTAATTTTTGCTGTCTTTACACTATTTCTCGTTCTTAAATAATTAAGGATCGGAATATTAAGTTGAAGATATACCTGCGTGTATTTATTATTTTTAAACTGATCGTCAAAAGAAATATTTTTGCTGGTAAAATTTTGTTGTTGCGATATTACATTATAGTTTGTCCCACCAACTGTTACAAAATCGCTGGTTGTTACACTACTTACCGATCCCGGAATGCTTACTGTCGCTGCGTCTGAATAACTCGTAGAAACGCCGGCTCCCAATGATAATGTCGGATAATACTGACCACGAATTGCCGCAACGTTTTTTTGCTGAGACTTAACTTTAAGGTCTGCAGATTTAATCATAGGAAGTGTATTTAATGCAATATTATAAATACTGTCAGAGCTTCCCTGGTAGTCCGTCATTTGAAGATCGAGCGGAATTTTTTCATACTGAACATCTCTTTTATAAGGCACATTCAGCAATTGAAATAAATTGATCTTCGCAGTTTCCAATGTATTTGCCGCAGTTGCGATATTAGCAAGGTCGGTCGCATATTGACCTTTGAGATCAGACAAACTGTATAACAACAAAAGTGCTCCGTCTTTATTTTGAAGATCCAATCTTTCCACTTGTTTTTGATCAACGTCGGCTTGTCTGCGGCTAACATCCAGCAGATCCTGGCTACTCACAACTTGCAGATAAGCGAGCAGCACACTCAATGTTATATTTTGTTTTTGTTGTTCAAGATCAAGCTTACTTGCATCGTACGCTAAAGAATATTGCTTGATAAAATTTTGCGTTTGCAATCCGCTGAATAAAATAAGATTTCCGTTGATGCCATAACTTCCATAATTGATTTGCTGATTGACATACTGATAAGTATACGTATTCAAACTTCTACCAAATGATATTGTTTGTGAACCGTTCGCACTTATATTGGGTAGCAAATAATCTATCTGTTGATTTTTATTTACCTGCGCCAGTTGCTTAGTTATATCAGTTTGCTCCACCACAAGATTATTTTTTATGGCGATATCAACTGCTTGTTTTAATGTGAGTACGTCGCCAATAACAGCATTGGAATTTTGCGCGTTCATCTTCACAAGCGATGCAAAAAATATTATTAATAACAGACTAATTTGTTTCTTCATAACTATACTTATTAAAAATTTTGTTTTTTGATTTTAATTTATTGTTTCAATTCTCCCGTCGAGTAAATTAATTACACGCGAACCGTATCCCGCATTTTTTTCTGAGTGTGTAACTTGTATTATCGCAACACCATCATTATTTAATTGCTGAAATAATTCCATTATTTCTTCACCCTGGCGCGAATTAAGATTTCCCGTTGGCTCATCTGCCAACAATAATTTTGGCTTTGCAATTAATGCGCGCGCAATACCAACAAGCTGTTGCTGACCTCCGGATAACTGTGTTGGAAACAGATCTTTTTTCCCGACAATTTGAAAACGGTCAAGAATATCGGCAACCATCGCCTGGCGTTCGGATGATTTGATATTTTGATAAATAAGTGGTGTTTCAATATTTTCATAAACTGTTAGCTCATCAATTAAATGATAAGCCTGAAAAACAAACCCGATATATTGTTTGTACAAATGCGAGCGTTGTTTTTCTTTCATTGAATGAACCGGGTTTCCCATAAAAAAATATTCGCCTTCAGAAGGATCATCGAGCATGCCAATAACATTCAGCAGTGTGGATTTTCCAGAGCCTGACGGACCCATAATGGAAATAAATTCGCCTTCTTTTACGTGCAGGTTAATATCTTTTAAAATAAAATTCGGTCTTCCGTTGATATTAATCCATTTCGAAATTCTCTTAAGATCTATCATAATAGTTGTTTATAAAGTTTCTCAATTATAAAGGTTGATTTTCTTTGCAAATGTTGCTTTTTTTCCATTTACAAAGTTCATTTTTTTGTTCCGTTCATTTTATCTCTGTTCAACATCGTTGCGTCGTCTCGCCTGAGGCGAGATACGGCAACAATTCTATTGAGCATTTGTCCGAACCACGATTCTGACCTGATTTTTCTTATTCAACTGATAAATTGTTTTCAGTATAATCATTTTAATAAGTTTAAATCGTGGTTCAGACATTATCAATTACCTATTCTCAATTCAGCCTCATCCCCTTATCCTTCTCCGCCCGGAGAAGGACGGCGCTTCATAACATTCCCAAACATTTTATCTTCCAATTCATCTTTTGAATAATACTCAGCATTCATTATCACATCATCACATTTGCATATTAACACATTACTCGGTTCTCAAACTCTTCATCGGATTTGCCAGCGCTGCTTTTATTGCCTGGAAGCTTATTGTTGCAAAAGCAATTACAATGGCAATAATTCCCGAGATAGCAAAAACCCACCAACTGATATTTATTCTGTACGCAAAATCACCAAGCCATTTGTTCATTACTAACCACGTTAATGGAATAGCAATAAGAAATGCGATCGTTACTAAGTGTAAAAAATCTTTTGACAACAACAACAACAATTGCGTTACAGATGCACCCAATACTTTTCGCACACCAATTTCTTTTCTTCTTTGCAAAACATTATACGACGACAAACCTGAAAGCCCGAAACACGCAATAAGAATTGCCAGTACAGAAAAAATAGTGAATATGCTTCCAAACATTTCGTCGGATTTATATTGACGGTTAAATGAATCATCAAGGAAAAAATAATTGAAAGGATCAGATGGAAAATATTTTCTCCATGTTTTTTCGATAGATGCAACGGTTTGATGAATATTTTCTTTTCCCAGTTTGATAGAATAATAGCGTCTTGCATCCGGGCGAAGCAATATTACCATTGGCTGCACTTTTTTCTGCAATCCTTCATGATGATAATCTGCAACCACGCCTGCAACATTCAATGTATCCCAGATGGCGATTTTTTGGTTAACAGCAGCTTCGGGATTTTCAAAACCCAATTGCTTCGCAGCCTCTTCATTTAAGATTACTGACTTATTATCTGATTTAAAATCTTTAGAAAAATTTCTGCCTGTTTTCATTTCAATTCCATAAGAAGGAATGAAATAATAATCAACTCCCAACATATATATGGT
>DATHPY010000130.1:0-5677 GCA_035483315.1 Puia sp.
TCCCAAGGTCCCTCCAAGAAGCCAATCACCTTTTTCTATTTGTGCGAATGTAGTAGCGAATAAAAAAATCGCGAGAATCGCGGATAAGTAAATTTTCTTTTTCATATGCTAAGTTTTTGTTTAAGCAAAAGTCTCAAACAAGAAAGAAATGCAAATACTAAATAATTCTTTTCACAAACTTTTTTGTTAGCTAATACACAAATTAGAAATGCCATGCAGCATTTTGGATCTGCTATGAAATTGACTGACTTCCAAAATAACTATGCAACGCTCCGGGCAAACTAATCCCATTTTCTGTTTGATGGTTTTCAAGAAGGCAGGCGACAATTCTCGGCAATGCTAATGAACTTCCATTGAGTGAATGAACCAATTGCATTTTATTATTTACGTCCTTAAAACGGATCTTCATTCTGTTGGTTTGAAAAGTTTCAAAGTTGCTGACAGAACTTACTTCTAACCATTTTTGTTGCGCAGCGCTGTACACTTCAAAATCGTAAGTGAGCGCGGAAGAAAAACTCATATCGCCGCCGCACAATTTTAAAATGCGGTATTGTAAATTCAAAGTTTGTAATAATTCTTCAACGTGAGTTACCATTTCTTCCAGCACATCATAACTTTTTTCCGGATGTACCAATTGAACAAGTTCTACTTTATCAAATTGGTGCAAACGATTTAACCCACGAACATCTTTTCCATAACTTCCCGCTTCGCGACGGAAGCATGGAGTATATGCTGTCATCTTTATCGGCAGATCGGTTTCTTTTACAATTTCATCTCTGTAAATATTTGTGACAGGAACTTCGGCGGTCGGAATAAGATAAAATTTATCTTCAGTCACATAATACATCTGTCCTTCTTTATCTGGCAACTGAGTTGTTCCAAAGGCAGAACTTTCATTCACCATAATTGGTGGTTGAATTTCTGTGTAGCCTGCTCTTATGTTATAATCCAAAAAATATTGTATCAACGCACGTTGAAGTTTTGCGCCTTTATGAATGTAAACCGGAAATCCGCTGCCCGTGATTTTATTACCAAGTTCAAAATCAATTAAATTATATTTCTTCGCCAGATCCCAATGCGGAACTGCATTTGCATGTAACGACGGTTTAGTTCCACCTTCACGAACAACAACATTATCTTCCGGAGTTTTACCAGCAGGAACTTTTGTTGATGGAAGATTTGGGAGTAATAATATTTTTTCATTAAACTTTTTATCTAACTCACCCATTTCTATTTTTAAGGGTTCTTGTTGATCTTTCAAAAATTTAACCTTTGCTTTCAGACTATCAGCCTCTATTTCATTTTTCTCTTTATTAAATATGCCAATTTGCTTTGAGAAATTATTTATGTTTGATTGGTTACCTTCAATTATCTGCTTACATCTTTTCAACTCATCATCTAATGCAATAAGCTCATCAATCAAATCCAATTCTTTAAAATTCTTAATCGCTAATCTTTCTTTTACCAATTCTTTATTTTCTCTTATAAATCTTATGTCCAGCATTATTTTTCAATTTTGACAAAGGTAATTGTTGGTTGGGAGAACGTAAGAATTCGGGAAAAATTTTCGCGCAGAGACGCGGAGAAACAATTTCAGAATTCGTACTTAGCGCATCCTGCGACAACGGCACAATAGTTGCCGCATCACAAACATCATAAACCATTACTGAATAAAAATCTTAATTTCACAGCAAATCTCTTTTATGGATCAAAGTATGATTACTACAAGTTTTCAATTAGATGGATATAAAATAACAAAAAATCTCGGGTTGGTAAGGGGAATTACAGTTCGTTCCAGGAGTTTGCTTGGAAATATTGCCGGCGGAATTCAATCGCTTTTTGGTGGTCAACTTTCTATTTATGTTGAGCTTTGTGAATCTACACGTGAAGAAGCTTTTCAACTAATGGTTCAACACGCGGAACAGCGCGGCGCAAATGCAGTTATCAATATGCGTTATGATGCAAATGAAGTTTTGAATGGTGTTACAGAAGTACTTGCTTATGGAACTGCTGTTATTGCTGAGAAGATTTAGCAAGTGGTGAAATGGCAAGTGGCGAGCAGGATCCGCAGCAGAATTTATTGATTTTTTCAACCCCACTGGCTACTCACTACTTCCCACTTGCTTTTTATAAACATCCGCGTTATAAATATGCATTACGCGGTTCGGATTTTCCAAAGGCTCAAATCCAAATTTTGAATATAATTCATGAGCGTCTCTTGTTCCCAACATCCATCTTCGTAAACCTTGTAATTCTGGATAAGCCATAATAATTTCCATCATCCATTTACTTAAACCTTTTCCGCGATAATCTTCATCGATAAAAACATCGGCTAAATATCCGAATGTTGCTTTATCAGTAACCACTCTCGCAAAACCGATTTGTTTTTCATTTTGACACATCCCAAAACAAATAGAACCATCAATTGACTTCTTCACCGTTTCCAAGGGAATATTTTCCGCCCAATAAGATTTTTTTGAAAGATAATCGTGAATGTATTCTGCATTCAATTTTTCTTTTTCATCAGAAATAATAAAATTTTCTTTGTACCAATTCATTGACGCAAGGTAAGAAACAAGAAAATAAGAGACAAGGCACAAGAAGCAAGGAACAAGACTGGCACAGATCTTAAATTCAAATTTCTTTATTGAATCTTGCTTCTTGTGCCTTGTCCCTTGACTCTTGTACCTTAATTTCGCAGCATGCAAACTGCAGATGATTTACAAGCGCGTTGGTGGAACTTAGAAGCAAAACTTACAGAACGTTTTGGAAAAAAACCTGACGTTGAAGCGATCTTATTTCTCATAGGCGTTCAGGAATTTGGCGAGATAAGAAAAAAATTCAGCAAAGAACAAAAGCAGGATCTGATGCATATTGCTATTTGCAATTTACTCGTGCCAAGTGGTTATTATGAAATGGAAAATGTTGATGAAGAAGGCTGGCCGCATTTTAAACAACTAAAAGCTTTGCCCGTGATGAATATGATTGAACAGGAAAATTTTTTGAAAGATCATATTCTGTTATACTTTGAAAAATCAGGGCTTTAAAAAGATAATAGATATTAGATGATAGACGAAAGATAAAACACTTTTCTAAAAAATAATATCGTGAATAAATTCTTATCGGCATTTTTATTTTTTGCAATTATTTTTTCCTGCAACCCAAAACTCTCAAACGGATTAAGAAAAAATGACCTGAAGAAAGATGTGGAAATTATAACTGACAAAGGAATTATTATTGTAAGATTATCTGATAGCACTCCGCTTCACCGCGATAATTTTTTAAAACTTGCCAAGCAAAAATATTACGACAGCGTTTTATTTCATCGCGTGATAAAAAATTTTATGATCCAATCTGGCGATCCCGACAGCAAGCATGCAAAGCCCGGCGCTGAATTAGGAAATGGCGGACCAACATATACAGTACCTGCTGAATTTAAAATATCATTATTTCATTACAAAGGAGTAATTGCAGCGGCGAGAGAAGGCGATGACGTTAATCCCAAAAAAGCGAGTGCCGGCAGCCAGTTTTATATTGTGCAGGGAAAAAAATTTACAGACGCAGGATTGGATTCTGTTGAAACGCGCCGCTTGCATAGAAAAATCCCGGCTAACGAAAGAGAAATTTATAAAACAATTGGCGGCACTCCGCATCTCGATCAGAATTATACAGTTTTTGGTGAAGTGATAAAAGGGCTTAGTGTTGTTGATTCCATTGCAGTGGTTTCTACAGATTCAAACGACAGACCAATAAAAGATGTCCGCATTATTAAAATGAAATTAATTAAACGCAAGAATTGATCTTCAAGTTTATTATTAAACACCTTGTTTTTATTCGGGCTGTTTTTGTAATCTTGTGTAATAAAATTGTACAACATGAGTTTTCCAGAAAATCTTCATTATACCAAAGATCACGAATGGATAAAAATAGAAAGTGATGATATTGCTGTTGTAGGTATCACTGAATTTGCACAGCAGGAGTTAGGCGATATTGTTTATGTTGAAATTGAAACCGTGGGAAAAACGCTGGAAGCGGACACTGTATTCGGTACAGTCGAAGCAGTAAAAACAGTTTCCGATTTATATCTTCCGGTTGCTGGCACCATTACTGAAATAAATCCCGCTCTTGCAAATTCTCCGGAGCTGGTAAATTCCGATCCTTATGGTGCAGGCTGGATGGTGAAACTTAAAGTGAAAAATCCGGCTGATATTGATGCTCTGTTAAATGCAACAGCTTATGGTTCATTAGTTGGATAGAATTTTGAGTATTCTATATCGTTGCAAATTTTTAAATTACTTTAAGCTTGGCAGTTCAAAATATAAATAGTGAAAGCGAACTTGTTCTTCTTTTAAAAGAAAAGAATAATAAAGCATTTGGCTATTTATATGATAATTACTCTGCCGCTTTGTTCGGTATTATTCGTCAAATAATAGATGATAATGAACTTGCCAGCGATGTTTTACAGGAAGTTTTTTTAAATATCTGGCGCAGAATAGAAACCTACGATCCTTCAAAAGGCAGATTATTTACCTGGATGCTTAACATTGCAAGAAATGCTTCAATAGATACGTTAAGATCAAAGAATTATCAGAACAGCAAAAAAAACCAAGAATTGCCGGATGACGTAAATAACATTGGCTCAGGCATGCAATTTATTCAGACGAATATTGATAATATTGGACTGAGAAAAATTTTGGAAAAACTTAAACCCGAACACCGGATCCTGATTGAATTAGCTTACTTCAAGGGCTACACTCATGAAGAAATCTCGAAAATTGAAAGCGTTCCGCTCGGTACAGTTAAAACCAGGATCAGAAATGCATTATTACAACTAAAAGAATATTTACAATAAGTGAATGTACAGGAATACATATTAAGTGGAATTATCGAAAGCTATGTTTTAGGACTTGCAAGTCCTGAAGAACGCGCTGAATTCGAATCCATTTGCATTTCTCATCCCGAAGTACAAAAAGCAAGGGACGAATTTGAAGCAACGCTGCAAGATTATTTCATGAAAAATTCCGGAGCTGTAAAACCTGCACCAGAAATAAGGGATAAAATTTTTGCTGAAATAAATTCCGCAACAGATGGTTCACAAAAACGAGAAACTATTATTGCGCCTCTTTATCCATTGCAACCAGTTAAAACAGGTTGGTGGCGTTTCGTTGCCGCCGCCGCAATTATTTTATTATTGGGAAGCACTGCAATGAATTATTATTTCTTTACGCAATACAAAGAGTACAGCAATAAATACCAGGAATTATCTGCATCACAAATTCAAATGGCATCCGCTAACCAAGCGATGCAAACAAAATTGCAGGATTATGAATCAGCAATGAATTTGATGAAAGATCCGGCAATGGCAATTATTAAAATGAACAGTGTTCCTGCAAGTCCAAGTCCGAATAGTTTAGCAACTGTTTATTGGGACACACGAAATAAAGATGTTTATTTACTCGCTAATAATTTACCTGCAACTGTCACTGATAAACAATATCAATTATGGGCAATTGTTGATGGCAAACCCGTTGACGCCGGTATGATTGATATTAAAGAAGGATTATCTTTTATAAAGATGAAAAACATTCCACGCGCACAGGCATTTGCCATTACTCTTGAAAAGAAAGGTGGAAGTGAAGCCCCAACATCTGCGATCTACGTTTTGGGAAAAGTTACT
>DATHPY010000131.1:0-4208 GCA_035483315.1 Puia sp.
AAAATTTGAAGGTTTAGCCATCCAGCCATCCATTGTAATTCCATCTTCAGTTTTTACTTTGAAAAAGCTAACGTTTGATTTTGTTGAATCAGCTTGTTGAACTGCCTCATAAACCTTATGACCATCTAATGCGGAATGATCGGGCAGTGAAATCCACTCCCTGGTAAATGGTGTATAATGATTGGTGAAACTGTGAAATGAATATTTTCCATTGGTAGAAATAACATAAGTATGCGTTCCATTTTGATTTAACGGAGAAAGCCTTTCTGCTTTTCCTTTTCCATCTAATTTGGTTCTGTATAAATATGACTGTGTTGCATTATTAGGTGAGGCCATAAAATAAACATATCCGGCTTTTTCATCAACACGATTGATCTGCATTACATCATACTCGCCAGAAGTTATGAGTGTTTCTTTTTTACCATCCCTGCTTATTTTGTATAAATGACGCCAGCCATCTTTTTCGCTCGCCCATAAAAAATCTTTTCCATTATTCAACCAATCCCATCCACCCATTTTATAATCTGCATCCCACTCAGGCAATATGTCTATCCATGCGGTATCTTTTTCAGAATAAATAATTTTTGATGACCCGTTGGAAATGTTGCAGAGCATGAGGTCACTTTGATTTTGTTTACGGTTAAGATGTTGCACAATTAATTCTTCATTATCATCAGCCCATTCCATTCTTGGAAGATAGCTTTGCCAAACTTGGTCTGTAGGAATATCCATCCATTTTGTTTCGGTAGAATTAATTTCAATAACGCCGATTTTAAATGGCGATGGAGATTCGCCTGCAACCGGGTATTCAACAGGAACAACATGTGAATAGACTGAATCTGTTGTATTCAACATTAAATAATCCCTTGTATTTTTTGCATCGATCTGCCAATAGGCAATTTTTTTACTGTCAGGGCTCCATCGAAAACCATCACGACAATCAAATTCTTCTTCATAAACCCAATCAAAAGTTCCGTTTATTAATTTTCGTGTGCCATCAAGCGTGAGTTGTTTGATTTGATTTGTTGATAAATCCTCTACATACAAATTATGTTCACTGACATAAGCAACTTTATTTCCATCAGGAGAAAGCTTGGCGAACATTAAGGACGATTTGGGTAATGTTTTACCCAATTGAATTAAAGATGAATTCGCCATATTATAAACCCAGTAATCACCTCTTGTATTATATCTCCATACTTTTTTTGATTTGGTATAAAGAAGAACTTTTTTATTATCACCCGAGAATGAAAAACTTTCAATTGATAATGGCGAACTACCCTGAGGCGTTAATTTATCTGAAGTAATGATAACCGTTTCTTTATTATCAGGTAAAGAAAACAGAGAAATATTTCCTGAATGTATTCTGTAATATCCGTTTCCGTCGCTGCTCCATTTTATTGGATTTCCGAATTGAGCAAAACAAATATTAAGAGAAAGTAAAAAAAGAAAAAAGAGAATGAAGTGTTGAATCATCTTTTTCAATGCAGGCATAATGTATTATGTGTTGTTTGAAAACGAAAAATAATGAATTCAACTGAAATCAAATGTCCATTAAAATAAAAAGGTGCTAAAATGCACCTTTTTATTAAGAAAGAACTGTTTGCTATTATCTGTGTCTCCAATGTCCAGGAACCCAATACCAACCTCTTCTGTGCGACCAATGACCACCAATCCAAATATAACCGCGATGAGGAGGCATAGCCCAATGTCCGCCAACATGAACATACGTTCCATTCCTTGCTTCCCATTCTTCACCAATCCAAACATGATCCGGACTTGGTGCAGCTGTTCTCACAATTACAGGAGGCGTTGGACGAACATTCACATAGATCTGTGCAGAAGCTCCAAACGAAAGAGCCATAATAATACCTGATAAAATAGCAATTCTCGTTAAATGTTTTTTCATAAATGTTGATTTTTTTATTAATCTATTTGATTGAAAAACGTAAAAAGGTTTAATTCATTTTATTAAATAATACCTTTTAATTTTAAACGTGATATAAAAAAACAAAAACCCTGCCTAATAAGCAGGGTTTAATTATTAATGAATTAAGAATTGTTATTTACGCATTCACTTTTCCCTTCACTTTTGCTATCACTTCTTCAGCAATATTAGCAGGCGCCGGAGAATAATGAGAAAATTCCATTGTTGATGTTGCGCGGCCTGAGCTCAGTGAACGCAACTGCGTTACATAGCCAAACATTTCGCTCAACGGAACTTTTGCCTTTATCACCTGCGCATTATTTCTGCTATCCATTCCTTCGAGTATACCACGACGACGATTCAAATCACCGGTAACATCACCCATATATTGATCAGGAGTGATTACTTCAACCTTCATTATTGGTTCAAGCAAAACAGGTTTTGCTTTTTTTGCTGCTTCGCGGAAACCTGCTTTAGCACAAAGTTCAAACGACATAGAATCGGAGTCAACCGCATGAAAACTTCCGTCGAATACACGAATCTTCATATTCTCAACAGGGTAATTTGCCAACACACCGCTTGTCATTGATGATTCAAATCCTTTTTGAATTGCCGGAACAAATTCACGTGGAATTGATCCTCCAAAAAGATCATTTACAAATTGGTAATGGCCTTTATCTTCTTTCAAAAATTCTTCGTCTGCCGGTCCAAGTTCAAAAACAATATCAGCAAATTTACCACGACCACCAGTTTGTTTTTTCAACACTTCTCTATGTTCAATTGATTTTTGAAAAGCTTCTTTATAAGCAACCTGTGGAGCGCCCTGATTAATCTCTACTTTAAATTCACGTTTCATTCTATCCACAATAATTTCAAGATGCAACTCTCCCATTCCGCTCAAAATTGTTTGACCTGTTTCTTCATCTGTTTTTACTTTCAGTGTCGGATCTTCTTCAACAAGTTTTGCAATTGCCATTCCCATCTTATCTACATCCGCTTGCGTTTTCGGTTCAACAGCAATGGAGATAACCGGTTCTGGAAAGTTTATGCTTTCAAGAATGATCGGATGATCTTCGTTACATAATGTATCTCCGGTTTTGATATCTTTAAAACCAACTGCCGCGCCAATATCACCTGCTTCAATAAAATCAACCGGATTTTGTTTATTAGCATGCATCTGCATAATACGCGAAATGCGTTCATTTTTTCCGGTGCGTGTATTTAACACGTAAGAACCAGAATCCAAGTGACCGCTGTACACTCTGAAAAATGCTAATCTTCCGACAAACGGATCAGTCATAATTTTAAATGCCAACGCAGCAAATGGTTCTTTTGCATCGGGTTTACGAATGAGTTCTTCACCTGTGTCGGGATCGGTTCCTTTCACAGCTTCAACATCAAACGGAGCTGGTAAATAACGAACAATAGCATCCAATGCAGTTTGTACACCTTTATTTTTAAAAGATGAACCGCACATCATCGGGATGATTGAAATATCAATTGTTGCTTTACGAATCGCTTCATGAATTTCATCTTCAGAAATGCTATTCGGATCCTCAAAAAATTTCTCCAATAATTTATCATCATATTCTGCAACAGCTTCAATAAGATGTTGTCTCCATTCTTTTACTTCATCCATCATGTCGGCAGGAATAGGAACTTCTTTATAAGTCATTCCTTTTGTTTCATCTTCCCAAATAATTCCTTTCATCTGGATCAGATCAACCACACCTGTAAAATTATCTTCAGCGCCAATCGGTAATTGAAGAGGAACTGCTTTTGCGCCGAGCATTTCTTTTACCTGCTTAACAACATTTAAAAAATCAGCTCCCGCACGATCCATTTTATTTACGAACCCAATGCGTGGAACTTTATAACGATTAGCTTGGCGCCAAACTGTTTCTGACTGTGGTTCTACGCCAGATACAGCACAGAATAATGCCAATAACCCATCGAGAACACGCAAAGAACGTTCTACCTCAACGGTAAAATCAACGTGTCCCGGAGTATCAATAATGTTGAATTTATATTGTTTTGTATCTGCATTTTTTTGTCCTTGTGTTGTTGGAAAATTCCAAAAACAAGTTGTTGCCGCAGAAGTAATGGTAATACCTCTTTCCTGCTCCTGCGCCATCCAGTCCATTGTTGCAGCGCCATCATGCACTTCACCAATCTTGTGGTTTACCCCGGTGTAATACAGAATTCTCTCTGTGGTTGTGGTTTTCCCGGCATCAATATGAGCCGCGATACCAAAGTTTCTCTGAAATCGTAAGTCTGCCAT
>DATHPY010000132.1:0-2958 GCA_035483315.1 Puia sp.
TGGGTTAGATCCTGAAGTTAATAATGGGGATCCCAAAAGTTTAGGAATTGATTTTGGTGGTTCGTATCCACCTGCCAGAAAAATCTTAGTAGGTATAAATCTTGGATTATAAAACCTCATAAAAATTATATGAAAAAAATATTAATTTTCACAGCTGCAACATTGGTTTTATTAACCACTGCATGCAAAAAAAGTTTTTTAAATATTTCACCTCAGGGAGGCAGTCTTACTTCAAATTTGTTGTATGACTCTGCAGGAGTTCGATTACTTTTAATTGGGGCCTACCATGATCTTTCCTATACACAAGGGGCTTACTGGAGTTGCGCCGCAACAAACTGGATCTGGGGTGATATTACTTCAGGTGACGCTTACTTAGGAGGATATTCCGGCACTGATAATTTTCCTCACAGATCACCGGATGGTTTGTCAATTGAAACTTTTAAAATAACATCAAGCACTACAACTGTTTTTCCTGATGATAAATGGACAGCAGTTTACGATGGTGTTTATAGGGCTAACCAGGTTATCATAGCATCAAATAAAGAAACTGATATTAGCGCTGCGCGAAAAACTGAAATTCAGGCAGAAGCAAGATTTTTACGCGGCCATTTCCATTTTGAAGCAAAAAAAGTGTTCAATCAAATTCCTTATGTGGATGAAAATGTCACCAATTTTAAAGCAGTAAGTAATGCAACTGATGCTTGGCCGGAGATTGAAGCCGATTTTATGTTTGCTTATAATAATTTACCTGAAACACAGCCAAGTATTGGCCAGGCAAATAAATGGGCTGCTGCTTGTTTTTTAGCAAAATGCTATATGTTTCAACAAAAATATGATAGCGCAAAAGCATTGTTAGCGACAATTATTGCAACTGGGAAAAATGCAGCCGGAGTTTCATACGGACTAACTACTAATTTTCACGACAACTTTGATGTAACAACAGAAAACAATATGGAATCTGTTTTCGATGTTCAATTTGAAGAAGATGTTACTCAAACTTTTGGTACCGAGGCCGATGAAGGTGAGTCTGCAGTAAATCCGGTATTTGGTTATGGAACTGGTCCTGATGTTGGTTATGGTTATTGGAAACAACCAACATACAATCTTGTAAATTCTTTTAAAACTGACGTAAATGGATTGCCAATGATGGATGCTTCTGGAAATGACACTTCTAATGTCAACAATGCAATAGGAGATTCCTCTGCATCTTCAACACCGGGGATTTATCAGGGTACAGTGGATCCCAGATTAGACTGGACTGTTGGAAGAAAAGGAATACCATATTTGGATTGGGGAATTGATCCGGGCACAGCATGGGTTGCCGATGCAAGTTTTGGAGGCCCTTATGCATCTTCAATGAAATTCTTGAATACACAAGCTACTTTCCCTACAGACTATGTTCAATATGACTATACGGGTTCATCTACCGTAAATTATAGTTTGATTCGGTATGCAGACGTCTTACTTTGGGCAGCAGAGTGTGAAGTGGAAATTGGAAGTCTTGACCAGGCAGAAGTATATGTAAATATGATTCGTAACCGTGCAAAAAATGGAAGCTATGTACAAAATGGTGGAACGAATGCAGCTAATTATGTTATCAATCCATATCCGTCAGGTGCATTTTCCGCGGGTGGACAAGCTTATGCAAGAAATGCCGTACGCTTCGAACGCAGATTGGAATTAGCTATGGAAGGACATCGGTTCTTTGATTTGGTTAGATGGGGAATTGCCGCTCCCTACATAAATAATTATTTACAAACCGAGCAGCAACGCATTCAACATCTCGCAGGTGTTTCATTTGTGGCAGGTACAAATGAATATTTCCCAATTCCTCAGGTAGAGATTAATCAAAATCCGAACCTGAAGCAAAATCACGGATATTAATCTTATCAAATAAATTAAATCGTTATTATCAAAGCGTGAAAATATAAATAATTTTCACGCTTCATTTTTATTCCCCTTTAGTAAATTGCCTGATGAAATCTTTTCTTCTTCTTTTCATTTTTAGTTTTTCATTTTTAGTTTTTATTAATGCACAGGATGAAAATCATCAACTGAAAATTTCATTTGCATCGAAAGAAAAAAGCCGTGTTGCCGTAAATGCTTTGTACACTTATAAATTTGAAGCGCACGATTCTAACCAAAATAATTTATCGTATTCAGTAAAAAAACTTCCTGCATGGCTGCATTATAATGCGGCAAAAAATTCTATTTCAGGAATTGCAAAAAAAGTTGGTCAGTTTCCCATTCACATTATGGCAACGAATGGGAAAGATACGATCAGTCAGCAATTCATGCTGACTGTGTTTGATAAACAAACTACAAATATTCTTTGTCTTGGTAACTCTATAACAAACGGAACAAGCACATTCAACAGTTATCGCCGTGATCTTTGGCAGATGCTACATAAGGGCAATTATAATTTTGATTTTATTGGTTCATGGAGTAAACATCACATGGGTGGAGAAATGCCAAATGCTGATTTTGATTTAGATCATGAAGGTCATTCGGGTTGGACAGCTGCCGATATTTTTCACGCGCCAAACTGGGACAGCACAAGAGGCAATATTAATTTATGGCTTGAAGAATACACACTGGATATTGTTTTGGTTGAATTAGGAACCAACGACGTTTTTCAGTGCAGAAAAATACCGGACGTGTTGAAAAATTTTTCTGACCTGATTCAACTTCTCCGCAAAAAAAATAAAAAAGTAAAAATATTTTTTGCGCAAATACCACCACTCGGTTCACAATGGGCAGAAAAAAAATTATGTGGCAATGATAGTGCTTACGATCAATCAATCCGAAATCTTAATAAAGCCATAGCCATTTTTGTAAAAAATAATTCTACAATTTCATCACCGCTTTTTGTAGTTGACCAATATTCAGGAATAACTGCAGCAAATCAATACGATGATATTCACCCAAACTTATCCGGAGAAAAAATAATGGCGCAAA
>DATHPY010000133.1:0-5952 GCA_035483315.1 Puia sp.
CACCCGGAAATGGAATATGTTTTTACAAAAGCGCATTCTGAAACGGCGGAATTTGAAAAGGAAATAAATATTGATAAAAAACATGGTGTGCTGCGACTTTTATTCAGTCACACGGCTTCGCGCGCACCTTCTTATGATGAAGGATTGAATGCATTAAAAACTGATGATACCACTTTGCTGAAAGTGATTTCAGGCAACGCAGAAAATAATAAATACGGCGGAAGAAAATGGGGAATATGTTTTAATGCAGAGCAGGAAATTACCAATGATGTTGGCGTCTTTGCGCGCGTTGGATGGAACGATGGACAATATGTTACTTGGGCGTTTACGGAAATTGATCAAACTGCGCATGCTGGTTTATCTATCAAAGGAAATTCATGGAAAAGAAAAGAAGATGTGGTTGGAGTTGCTGTTGTTGTAAATGGGATTTCTTCACTGCACCAGCAGTTCCTTAAAAATGGCGGGTATGGTTTTATCATCGGTGATGGAAATTTAAATTACGGTCACGAAGCGATTCTGGAAACTTATTATAGTACAAAACTGTTCGATAAATTCTGGCTTACTTTCGATTACCAATTTGTAAATAACCCGGGTTATAATAAAGACAGGGGGCCTGTGCATGTATTTTCATTGAGAGGACATGTGGAGTTTTAGTGGATAATGAGAATTCGTCTGACGGTCTCCGTCTGACGTAGCACTTACTAACAGTAAGGTATAACCGAAAAGAAAGAAATCGTACATCACTTCACTCCATTCTTATCCACCGCTAAAACGCTTTTCGCTCCGAGGTCGCGCGCAACGCGCATTACAGCTACTACATCTTCCACGGGAACGGATTTGTCGGCATTAATAACAATGGAAGGTTGATCGGGCTCTTTGGCGAGAAATGGTTGAAGTCTTGCTTTTAAATCTTCCAGCGTAACTTTTGTAGTGCCAACATAAAATTGTTTATTGGCATCAATAGAAACAACAACGGTTTGTTTGGCTTTGGTGTCGCTTTTTGATTTAGGTTGTGAAAGTCTTATTACATTAGGATTTGCCAATGTAGAAACTATTAAAAAAAATAACAGTAGTATAAAAAGAATATCATTCAAGGGCCCCGTGTGCACTTCACCTTCGTCTTTATGTCGTTTTTTTAGATTCATTTTATGTGTTTATTACACGAATTTTTTTAGCACGAATTACACTAATTGGTGCGAATTGTCGCTAATTAATTTATCAATGGGCTGCTGATTATGAACCCACAGTTCAATAAAGTTTCTACAGTACAAGAGTGATCCCGCAATACTGCGGGACAGCCTATACGATACTTAATAGATATTCAAAACCCTGGTAGATAAAATCTCCTGAACTAATTTCTACGAATTAAGCGGATACTTATAATTCATCTCTCATAACTCATAACTATCTCGTCGGCTCCTGCAACACATCAATAAACTCCGCACTTGCCGCTTCCATTTTATTTGTCGTTTTGTCAATTTGCGAATTGAGATAACGGTAACACACATACGCAATGATACCGATGATAAGCCCCGATGCGGACGAGATCATCTTCACATAAATACCGCCGGCGATATTGGCGATGCTATATTCTCCCGTTGACGCGATGCTGTAAAATAACTGGAACATACCGATGATGGTTCCGAGAAATCCGAACAGCGGCGCGATGTAACCTATAACAGAGAGAATGGAAACGTTTCTTTCCATTTTGTACAGCTCAAGTTTGCCTACATTTTCCATGCTGCGTTCTATTGCGTCAATCGGTTTGCCGATTCGTTGAATTCCTTTATCAATGATCCGCGCAACGGCGCTGTTGGTATTTTTTGCAAGACTTCTTGCAGCGCTCACATTGCCGGTGATGATATGATCGCGGATGATGCTCATGAAATTATCGTCAACTTTTGAGGCTTTATTGATCGCCATTAATCTTTCAATAAAAAAGAAAATGGCGATTACCAATAGTAATGCAAGCGGAATCATTAGTGGTCCGCCACGATGAAAAATGTCCCACAAACTTTCTTCTTTTGGTGCGGTTGCTTGCGCAGCAAGGGCGAGACTATCTTTGATTTTTGCTGAATCAACAGTTATCTGCAGGAAAAATAGGTGCATTCAGAATTTTTTTATTAGTAAAAGTAAAGATAGAGCTATAACGCCCGCAGCGCACATCTATTTTTTAACAAAATGCTAAAGTGTGTGAGAAACGTGAGACGTGAAAGTTGAATAGTTGATATTGTCTTCTATCTTCTCATTTTTGACGTCTTATGTTTCTCGTTTTCGTATATTACATCAGCATGAATATCGACGCATTTCATTATCTCGAAATAATCCGAAAATATATTCTCGCACTTCCCGGCGTTGAAGAATATGCTTGTTATGGAACGCCTGGGTTTCGGGTTAATAAAAAATTGCTTGCGCGAGTAAGAGAAGACGGTGAAACACTTGTTGTTCGTAATGAAGAGCGCGAAGTGTGGATGAAAAAAGATCCTTCCGTTTATTTTATTACCGAGCATTATCGAAATTATCCAAGCTTATTAATAAATCTTGCCAAAGTAAAAAATAATGAATTGAAAATTCTTTTAGAAACTGCGTGGAGATCGAGAGCAAATAAAAAGCAGTTGAAAGAATATGAAGAATCTTAGTCATTATTCTTATCAAGCTATTTGAATTTAACGAACATCAACTCTCTTCCTAACTTACTTTTTTTAAAATATTTATTAAGCCAATCTTGCTGCTCGTTAATTCGTGTTTGTAAATCGCCAATTGTTTTGTTGAGTTGAACAATTGCGGAAGCGACATTTGCGTCAGGATTTTGAATTTTGTTTAGTTTAATCTTGGCCTCATTAATTTTATTTTTTGAAGAATCGAGCATACTTTGAATTTCAGCATCAGGTTTCATGGGTTGAATTGTTTGTTGAAATACTCAATAAACTTATTGAAATAAAACATACTGCTATTATAATCATATCCCGCGGAGTTATAAAGTCCGATAGTTGAATTTTGTTTGTCACTTTCTATTTCCAATTTAAGATGTTGCAACTTGTCAAAAACCAAAGAATTTTTTACGCCATTCTTTTCAACTCTTGCTGCCTCTGCAGTAATTTGTTCAACATGATTTAACTTTTCATAGCTGGTTAATGAATCAACATAATTAAAAAAAGGCTTTGACTTGTTTTCCTCAACTTTATCTTCGTAAAACTCCTGGTTAGTTATTGGATAATTTAAAAACTCCCATAAATAATCAAATGGCATGTGGGATCTTATTAAAGCGGCAGGCGTTGCTTTAAAATAGTTATTATTTATTTTTTTATAAAATTTTGAATTGCTCACATAACCCGAACCCCAGGTTGGATCAAACATAAACCATGATGTATCAATGAAAGCAGCACACCAAGCGTGAGGAACGTAATCAGCAAATCCATTTTGTTTCGTATAACCTTCAATAATTAAAGATCTGATTCCTGATTTATTACAGATGTCATCGAATAAAGCAGCGTAGTTTTCGCAAATTCCTTTCCTGGTTTTCAGAGGCTTTAAAATTTTATCCTCTCTATTTTCATAAAAATTTATCGCGAACATATTATCAATATCATACTGAATATTTGAAGCAATCCATATAAATATGGCTCTTGCTTTTTCAGTATTAGTATTGAAATTTGAAACTATGTATTTCGATATATTGTCGGTATTCGTAGTGAGTGAGTCAGGTAATTGGAGAGCTCTGTCATCAATTTTACTATACGGATTGATCTCTTTCAGAGCTGATTTTTGTGCAAACACAAAATTTATCGTAAAAGCAAAGATTATTACTAATCTCGATTTTTTCATTTTACAAGGCTTGATGAATAATTTATTAACAAAATAAGAAAAAAAATGGGAAGGTATATTATTTACTTTCTCATTCTGATTTTTTAATTCCTTATTTCTTATTCTCAACCCGCATCCTGCTTCAGCATCAGCGCCTGTATTTGATGCATTGTTTTTTGCATTCCGTCAGCGCTGCCATCTAAGAAAATAATATTTCCTTTCCCGACTTCCGCAAAATTCTTTATTGCTTCCGTCCACATGCTAAATAAAATTACATTCGTATCGAGATTCGCTTTTTTCATTTGCTCCGCGGCTTCGCTCATACCTTTTGCAACTTCTTCGCGGAACAAGGCAACACCTTGTCCGCGCAAACGCGCCGCTTCTTTTTCCGCTTCTGCAGAAATTCGTATTGAATTTCCTTCTGCTTCCGCGCCTTTTGTTTTTGTGATCAGCAACGCCTGACCTTCATTTTCCGCTGCAGCTTTTAAATTATTACTCGCAACAACTTTACTCATGGAATCCATGATCACTTTATCAAAAGTAATGTCGTTAATCTGCAGATCCAGCAAATGATAACCCCAATCTTCGAGTGCGTGATCAATCTGCGCTTTTACAAATTCAACAATATCTTTTCGCAGTCCTAATATTTCCGCTTGTTTTTTTGTAGCGACAAATGCGCGGATGCTTCCTTCGATCGTGCGTGTGAGCGCCTGCATCAGATCTTTATCACTGATAAATTTAAACGCAACTTTTTTTATCGTTTCTTCATCTGCATTTTGCACAGCATACAACAACATGCTTTTGAAATACACATTTGCCTGGTCAATAGTAACGGCCTGAAATTCCAGTTCTACCGATCTGTTTTGAATGCTTATGCGTTTCATAACCTGTTCAAACCACGGAATTTTAAAATTCAATCCCGGCAACATAATGCGGCGGTATTTTCCAAACATTGTTACCACATTTACAAAACCCTGGTTCACGGTAACAAATCCGCCAAGTACAAAAAATACAATAATAATTACCCACCAATAATTAATTAACTGTTCCATAGAAATAAAATTAGTTGATGAAAGTACCACTTTTTAATTACTCAATTTGAAAATGGCTCGATTGAGTCATTGAGGCATTTTCAAATTGTCACATTTTTTTGGCTCCCGGCATTTGTCCTTTCTTCAGCATCGTTGCAATCGCAGATTTGTTCATTTCTTTTCTTCCAGTGAAAGAAAAGAAATGAATCGTTCTTGTACGGCAACAATTCTATTCAGCGCCTATTATCTTCGGTTATTCTTGGACGTTATAATCCCGACGGATCGTGATCTCAAATCCGTGCCACGGTTTTAAACCGTGGCACGGATTCTCAAATTTTCATAACCGATATTCTTTCTGTCTTTTTGTGGTAACTTGCTTTTCATCCCATAAATCATAAAAATCTTATAAATCCTGGTTCAGACAATGGAAACATTCGATATCATCATCATTGGTGGCGGACCAATCGGGCTTGCCTGCGGATTAGAAGCAAAAAAAGCCGGACTGAATTATCTGATCCTCGAAAAAGGAACTTTAGTAAATTCTTTATACAACTATCCGGCTAACATGACTTTCTTTTCTACATCTGAAAGAATTGAAATTGGCGGCGTTCCATTTGTAAGCAATAATCCAAAACCAACAAGACCGGAAGCTTTGGAATATTACCGGAGAATTGCAGTTTCCAGTCATCTTAATATTCATTTACAGGAAGAAGTAAAGTCAATCACGAATGTTGACGGAAAATATGAAGTTGTTACTTCTGCGGAAAAATATCTTACAACAAATATTATTATTGCCACTGGTTTTTATGATATACCGGTGTTGATGAATGTTCCCGGAGAAAATTTACCGAAGGTTACACATTATTATAAAGAGCCGCATTTTTATGCGATGCAAAAAGTAATTGTTGTAGGCGCGAGTAATTCTGCGGTTGATGCAGCGCTTGAAACATGGCGCAAAAGTGCAGAAGTAACGATGGTTATTAAAGGTGAAGGAATTGGCAAGCGCGTAAAATATTGGGTAAAACCTGATATTGAAAATAGAATAAAAGAAGGAAGTATCAAAGCATTCACACATTCAACTATTGCAGAAATTCGTGAAAAAGAAGTTGACATAAAA
>DATHPY010000134.1:0-2812 GCA_035483315.1 Puia sp.
AGGATAGAGACGAAACAATATTTAATCACAAACCGTTTGCAGTGATCGCAGATTATCTCACAAAAAATGGATTTGCCGTGTTGCGTGTTGATGACAGAAACATGGGCAAATCAAAAGGCGACGTAAAAAATGCTACAAGCCTGAGTTTCGCTGATGATGTGATGGCAAGCATTAATTATCTGTTGCAACGGAAAGAAGTTGATAAAAATAAGATTGGTGTAATTGGGCATAGTGAAGGTGGTTTTATTGCTCCTATTATTTATACCAAATGGACAAAGCTTGCATTTATTATTTCATTGGCGGGCACGGGAGTTCCGGGATTTGAAATTTCATTAAAACAAGCGACTGAGCCATTAAAAGAGCTGATTGATCCCGCGAGTTTAAATGCTTACTATATACTGGAAAAAAATTCTTTGCAAATTATTTCAGACAGTGCTGATAAACCGGATTCGGCGACACTAAACGCAGAGAAAAAAAGTTATAGTGATTGGAAAGCATCGCAGCCCGATACAATATTAAATACGCTGCATTTAAAAAATGTTACGACAGAAATGTTCGCAACCCAAATCTCTTTTCAATTAAAACCCTGGGTAAAATATTTTCTTACCACCGATCCCGCGCAGTTTTGGCAAAAAGTAAAATGTCCTGTTCTGCTATTGAATGGCGAAAAAGATATCCAGGTGTATGCAAGTCAAAATATTCCTGCAATTACCGCATCATTACAAAAAGCCGGCGATAAAAATGTTACGACAAAAATTTTCCCGGGACTAAATCATCTTTTTCAACATTGTACAAAATGCACCGTTGCAGAATATAATGAACTGGAAGAAACTTTTGCGCCCGAAGTATTACTGGTGATGGGAGATTGGCTAAAAAAGAATTTTAAATAATACCCGAAAGTTTTCTCACAGATTTCTCAGACATTCACAGATGAATACAAATGGATTAATCTGGTACTTTTGTCAAATGAATTACCTCGCACATGCATATTTGTCTTTTAATGAACCGGGCATTATTACCGGAAATATGATAAGCGATTTTGTAAAGGGAAAAAAGAAATTTAACTACAGCGATATAATTCAAAAAGGCATTATCCTTCATCGTGCAATTGATGAATTTACAGACGCGCATACCGTTACAAAAGAGGCAAAACTTTTTTTTAAACCAGATTACAGGTTATACAGCGGCGCATTTGTTGACGTTGTTTATGATCATTTTTTAGCCACTGATGAAAATGAGTTTACTGAACAAACACTAAAAAATTTTTCTCTCCATACTTACCAATTATTAGAATCAGACAAAAAATTTCTTCCTGAAAATTTTGCTCATATATTTTATTATATGCAAAAAGATAACTGGTTATTTAATTACAGGTTTAAACAAAGTATCTACAAAAGTTTTGGCGGTTTGGTAAGACGCGCATCATACATGTACGAACATCAGACAGCATACAATATCTTTGAAAAAAATTATGATGAATTAAAAAACTGTTATCAGAATTTCTTTCCAACCCTCAAAAGTTTCGCTTTTGAAAAACTTCACCAACTTCTCCTTCAATAATATTTATTATTTTACATCATGTGCGGAATTGCAGGCATCATATCAAAAAACGCATCAGTAATTAATGAAGTCATTTTAAAAAAAATGACTGATTCTATTGCGCATCGCGGTCCGGATGGTGAAGCATTTTATATCAACCCCAAAAAAAACGTTGGATTTGGTCATCGCAGGCTTTCAATAATTGATCTTACTAACGCTGGCGCACAACCGATGTTTTATCTTGATCGCTATACAATTATTCATAACGGCGAAATATATAATTATATTGAATTAAAAGAAGAACTTTCAAACAGAGGATATTCTTTCCGGTCTCAATCGGATACAGAAGTTATACTTGCCGCTTACGATTATTATAAAGAAGAATGTCTTCAGCATTTTGACGGTATGTTTGCTTTTGCTATTTGGGATGAAAAAGAACAAACCTTGTTTTGTGCGCGGGATCGCTTTGGTGAAAAACCTTTTCATTATTTTTTTGATGATGCTAAATTTCTTTTTGCATCCGAAGCAAAAGCAATATGGGCAAGTGGAGTAGAGAAAAAAACCAATTATCCTTTGTTGTTGAATTATCTTGTTCTTGGTCACACGCACACTGCGGCTGACAATACAATAACTTTTTTTCAGGGAATATTTTCATTGCCGGCTGCGCATTGTATTAAGTTTAGTTTAAATGATTTTTCTTTCAGCATAAATCGTTATTGGGATTGTGATAAAGAAATAAAAATTTCTATCAGTGAAAAAGATGCTGCTGAAAAATTTAATGAGCTATTCAATCTCTCTGTAAAAAGAAGATTAAGAAGTGATATTTCGCTCGGAACTTCGTTAAGTGGTGGGCTTGACAGTTCATCAATAATTTCTGCGATCAATAAAATACAAGGAACAAATTCGCTGGAAACATTTTCTGCTGTATTTCCCGGTTTTGAAAAAGATGAATCAAAATACATTCAAGCTGTAACAGAAAAATTCAATCTAAAAAATTATTCAATTACTCCTACCGAGGACGATTTAATAAAAGATATTGAAAGAGTATGTTATCACCAGGAAATTCCTTTTACATCATCAAGCATATTTGCACAGTACAAAGTTTTTGAACTCGCGAAACAGCAAAATGTAAAAGTTTTACTGGATGGGCAGGGCGCAGATGAAACGCTTGCGGGCTATAACAAATATATTCATTGGTATTTGCAGGAATTGTTATCATCAAGATCCCTTAAATTTTATAAAGAGAAAAGCGCGCTGAGAAAAAATAAAATCC
>DATHPY010000135.1:0-4160 GCA_035483315.1 Puia sp.
CCAATGTGGAAGTTAACGGAGCGATCCCAATACTGATCAGTTTGAACGCGCCTGATCATAAAATTGATTGGAGCGAAGTAAGAAAAAAAATCACTCCGCGAACTAAAATGATCATGCTTAATTCGCCAAACAACCCCACAGGCGCGGTTTTACGTGAACATGATATTGAGCAACTTCGCAGTATTGTTAAAGACACAAATATTTTTATTCTCAGCGATGAAGTGTACGAGCATTTAATTTTCGATAATATTCTTCATCAATCTATTCTTCGGTATCCGGATCTGATGGAAAGAAGTTTTGTTTGTTTTTCCTTCGGGAAAGTGTATCACTGTACCGGCTGGAAATTGGGTTACTGTGTTTCTTCAGCAGAGCTGATGAAAGAATTTAGGAAAGTTCATCAGTTCAATTGTTTCAGTTGCAACTCGCCCACGCAGGTCGCATTGGCTGAATTTCTTGCCGATAAAAATTCTTATTTGTCGGTTTCAAATGTTATGCAGGAAAAGCGGGATTACTTCCATCAGTTAATGAAGCAGACAAAATTTACAGCGTTGCCGAGTTACGGAAGTTATTTTCAGTTATATCAATACAATAATATCAGCGACGAAAATGATAAGGAGTTTGCTATTCGCATCACGAAAGAATATGGAGTGGCAACAATTCCTGTTTCCGCATTTTATAAAGAAGGTAACGACGGTAAAATAGTCCGGTTTTGTTTTGCCAAGAAAAAAGAGACGCTTGAAATGGCTGCCGAGCGATTAATTAAAATTTCTTAATAATAAATTGCATGAATAAAATTGACAAGATAGTTTTTGATCTGGGTGGTGTGTTAATAGACTGGAATCCCGATTATGTTTACAAAACTATTTTTCCTGATGATAAAGAAAGAAAATGGTTTTATGAAAATATATGTACTCCTGATTGGAATGAAGAACAGGATGCCGGCAGAACATTGCAGGCAGCGACTGAAGAATTAGTAAAAAAATTTCCCGGGCATGAAAAAAATATTCGCACTTATTACGACAGATGGCAGGAAATGCTCGGTGGACCAATTCATGAAACGGTTGAGATACTTCATCATTTAAAACATAAAACAGATATACGATTGTATGCGCTTACAAACTGGAGCGCAGAAACATTTCCGGTTGCGTTGCAGCTTTATGATTTTTTGCATTGGTTTGAAGGACGTGTTGTTTCCGGTGAAGAAAAAACGAGAAAACCTTTTACTGAAATTTATAAACGATTGGTTGAGCGCTATAATATCATTCCTGAAAATGCAATTTATATTGATGATAATTACCGCAATCTTATTCCCGCAAAAGATTTGGGATTTAATATAATCCACTTTCAGTCGCCACAACAATTTAAAAAAGAATTGATGAAGTTATTAGATAAGGAATTTTAATAAAAGATTTTTCACGCAGAGACGCGTAGGACGCTGAGCGGATTCGCACCTTTTCCAAAGTTTTAAACTTTGAAAAAGGTAAAATTTATCGACTATAAAAGTCTGAACCGGGATTTTGGGGGATTATTATGATTGGCAGGATGATAAAATCAACTTTGTTCAAGTATTAGGAATTAATCCGCTAAATTACTACTAACAGTAACGTGTAACCGAATATCTGCACATCTAAAACCGTACATTATTTCAATAACTGGTAAGCGATTAAACTCATTACGTACGCAAGTCCCGTCATGTACGCAAGTTGTATTGCCGGCCATTTCCAGCTCCGTGTTTCGCGGCGAACAACAGCGAGTGTGCTCATGCATTGCATCGCGAGCATATAAAAGATCATGAGTGAAATTCCTGAACTGAGATTATAAACTTTACTTCCGTCTTCGCGTTTTGCCGAATCCATACGCTCACGCAATGTTTGCCGGTCTGCATCTTTACCGCCTTCTACACTATATAATGTTGCCATGGTGCCGACAAAAACTTCACGCGCCGCGAATGATGTAATTAATGCGATTCCAATTTTCCAATCATAACCGAGTGGTTTTATAACAGGCTCGATTGTTTTTCCCAAAATACCGGCATAAGAATTTTCCAATAATGCAGATTGCTTTTGCATATTTAATGCCGCTGCCTGCGAAGGATCTTGTTTTATCTGTTCGTCATATTGTTGCTCAACTTTTGCTGTACGGCTTGTTGGTCCGTATGTACTGAGCGCCCATAATATTAAACTGATAACAATGATAACTTTTCCGGCGTCCATCACAAATATTTTTGCTTTACTGAGCATAGTAACAAAAACATTATTCCATCGCGGCGCACGATAAACGGGAAGCTCAAGAATGAAAAAACTTTTTTCTTTAAGATGGATGAACCACTTGGCAACGTAAGAAACGATCAACGCCATTGCTGCTCCCATAAGATACAACCCCATCATTACAATTGCCTGCAAACTGATGAAACCAAAATATTCTTTATGAGGAATTACCAATGAAATTAAAATAGTGTAAACAGGTAATCTCGCACTGCAACTCATCAGCGGAGTTATCAAAATGGTTAACAGTCTTTCTTTTTTATTCTCAATACTGCGCGCGCTCATAATTGCGGGAACAGCACAGGCAAACCCGCTTATCATTGGCATAACGCTTTTCCCGTTCAACCCAACTTTACGCATAAGCTTATCCGTTAGAAAGCTGATTCGCGCCATATAACCCGTGTCTTCAAGAACAGTTATTAGCCCAAATAATATCATTATCTGCGGAACAAAAACAAGAATGCCGCTCAAGCCGGCGAGAATTCCATTCACCAATAAATTACTCCACCACGAAGAAGGAAGAATGCCGCCGACGAAAGCGCGAAGTTGAGTGAATGTCCAATCAATTCCATTCATCGGCAATTGCGCGAGAGCGAAAACACTTTGAAATAAAAGGAAAAGTACGACCAATAAAATAATATAACCCCACACGCGGTTTAATAAAATGTCATCTAATCTTTCTGTAAATAATTTTTTTTGCAGCGGATCAGGTTCTGAAACAGTATGCTGCATAATTTGCCTGATGCGCGTGTATCGCTGCATTATTTCTTCTGCCTGCGTTTTTGTCGGATTGAAAGCATTTTCTTTTTCTATGCTTTCAATTTTATTTTGCGTGGAAGTATCAAAATCAAAATTCTCATGATTAATTAAATAATGAACCGCGGCGTAATCGCTGATTTTCGGGAATATTTTTTTTACATCATCGACAGCGATGGATGCAAGATTTTTATTTTGAATAAAATCCCGCGCAGGCGCCTGGTATAATTGTTGTGCTGTTAATGCAATTGTTTTTTTTAATTGAAGTATGCCTTTATTTTTTCTTGGGTTCACCGGAACGATCGGAACGCCGAGTTCTCTTTCCAGTTCAGCAACATCAACTTCAATCCCTTTCTTTTTTGCGATATCCATCATCGTTAGTGCAACTACAACAGGAATTTTCAAGTCAATTATCTGCGAACAGAATAATAAATTTCTTTTTAAATTACTTCCATCAACCAACAACACGATGACCATATCCGAAACGGCGATCACATCCTGCCCAAGCAAAACTTTATAAGTTACCCATTCATCGTTTCTTTTTGGATAAAGACTGTACGTGCCGGGCAGATCAATAATATTTGCACGAAGCCCGGGCACAAGCTCTGCATGACCGCTTTTTTTATCAACAGTAACACCGGGAAAATTGCCAACTTTCTGATTCAACCCGGTGAGTGAATTAAAAAGCGAACTTTTACCACTGTTGGGATTTCCAACTAACGCAATATGGATCGTATTTTTTTTCAAGCTTTTACAGTCTGCAAAAGTAAAAAGCAAATTGATATTATGCTTACGAAATTGGGAGTTGTCGGGATAGAACGCAGATTTATTATGATGATTACGAAACTATGATTTAAGTTGTATTAATGTTTCAATCCATCAATCTCTCCAAATCCCGGATCAGACATTTTTATGCACTATCAACTTTCCATTTTCATAAAAAGGTAATGCATCCGCGTTATTAAAAGAGAGGCAATAACGAATATCTTTTTCCAAACCAAAACCCATCAGGCGATGATAATGCGACGCATTTTTTTCTTTCATAAATCCAAAAAGGTCATGCTGAGCATTTAAAAATAAAGTTTCAGCAATTTGAGATGAATCACAATTAATAGAAAAACTGTCTTTTATTTTATCAAT
>DATHPY010000136.1:0-2961 GCA_035483315.1 Puia sp.
GGTGTATCAGTTGTGCCGCCAGGTGCAGCGCTGAGTAGCTATGTACGGACAGGATAAACGCTGAAAGCATCTAAGCGTGAAACCTTCCACGAGATGAGTTTTCTTTTAAGGGTCGTCAGAGACTATGACGTTGATAGGCTATAGGTGTAAAACTGGTAACAGTAAAGCCAAGTAGTACTAATTGCCCGTATGCTTTAATTTTTTTATTCGTTCTATTACAACTTCCCAATATGATCTTATTTTATGCTTAAAGCTAAATGCTTAAAGCATAAAGCAACTTGCTTTAAGCCATCTGCTTTCAGCTTTTTGCTTACATTCTTATGGTGGTTTTTCCGAGGGTGTTCACCTCTTCCCTTACCGAACAGAGTAGTTAAGCCCCTTATGGCCGATGGTACTGCACCAAAATGCGGGAGAGTAGGTAGCTGCCATATTTATTTACTAAGCCTTTCAGTTTTTTGCTGAAAGGCTTTTTTATTTGTATGAATTCCGAACTGTGATTTTTGTGATTAATAAGATATGTGATTAGTGAATGAGTGTTTTGAATAGCCACGACCTTCAGGTTGTGGGATGATTTTAAAATTTGAGATTTAGAATTAGTAAAGCGCTCAATATAATATCAACAGTACAAGTGTGCGACACAACGATGCTTAATAGAATTACCGGTGCCCGTAACAAAATAAAATTGCTTTTATTTTTAGCTACGTTCTTTATTAAAATCTTATTTCAAAAATTTTTATTTCTCTTTCAGTAGATTTGTTTTGAAATAATGCTGTATGAAAAAAATATTCCTTTCTTTTTTTGTATTTACTCTTATTACTAACGGTAATGTCTATTCCCAAAACGGATGGATAAATCTCTTTGATGGCAAAACGCTCAATGGTTGGAAAAAACTTGCAGGCACTGCAGATTATAAAGTGGAAAATGGAAATATTGTCGGAACAACTGTTGTTAATTCCGGAAATACTTTTTTAGTGACAGAAAAAGAATTCGGTGATTTTGTTTTAGAAATGGATGTGAAGATTGATGACACAACTTCCAACTCCGGTGTTCAACTGCGGAGTCATTATGATGAAAATGGACATGGCGGAAAAGGATTGATTTATGGTTATCAGTTTGAAATTGACCCTTCCTCACGGCGATGGTCAGGTGGAATTTATGATGAAGGCAGAAGAGACTGGTTGTACCCGGCATCGTTAAATGAAAAATCGCAAAGCGCTTTTAAAGTTGGAAAATATAATCACATTAAAGTGGAATGCATCGGTAGCGAAATAAAAACATGGATAAATAATATTGCCGTTGCTTATGTTGTAGATACGATGGATGCAAGAGGTTTTGTCGGATTGCAGGTTCACGCAGTTTCAAAACCAGAATTTGCCGGTGAGAAAGTTTACTTCAAAAATATCCGCATTAAAACTTCAGATGTAAAACCAACTCCATTTCCTGCAGGAATTTATGTGCTTAATAATATTCCGAATGAGCTTAACCGTTATGAATACAATAACGGATGGAAATTATTATTTAACGGAAGAACAACTGCCGGATGGCGCGGTGCATACAAAACCGGTTTCCCGGAAAAAGGTTGGGCAATTAATGATGGTGTGTTAACTGTTCTTGCCTCGGAAGGAAAAGAAGGTGGCAATGGCGGAGATATTGTTACCACTGACGAATACAGCGCTTTTGATCTGTCGTTTGATTTCAAACTTACTCCCGGCGCAAATAGCGGCGTAAAATATTTTGTAACATTGAGCGAACATAATGAAGGCTCAGCAATTGGTTTGGAATATCAATTGCTTGATGACTCTTTGCATCCCGATGCAAAACTAGGAGTAAATGGCGATCGCACTCTTTCTTCATTATATGATCTGATCCCATCCAATAAGCAAAAACGTTTTATTCATCCTATCGGCCAATGGAATACGGGAAGAATTATTGTTTATCCGAATAATCACGTTGAACATTATTTGAACGGCGTAAAAGTTTTGCAGTATGAACGCGGCTCAGCAGCATTTCATGACCTGGTTGCGATAAGTAAATATAAAATTTGGAAAGATTTTGGCGAAGCAAAACAAGGACATATTCTTTTACAGGATCACGGCAACGAAGCAAGCTTTCGCAGTATTAAAATCAGGGAGTTGAAATAATTATTTATCAAACATCTAAAGGATGAATTGCATTTCGATAATGATTACATTTTCTTGATACCAGCATCTATTCGCTCTTCAACATTCTTGCGTCGCAATCCGTTCATCAGTTGTGCTGCTATTGAGCTTTAGTCTGCGGATACATTTTCAAAATTAATTCTTCACCACACGATTAGCTCTTTTCTTCTTGAAAAAATAATATATCATTTTTCAAGATCATTTCTTTTTTTATTATATTCAGTATAGATTTTCCACATCACTCCACACCAAAACTCAACTTATGCGTAGTAAATTCTTTTCAACAATTTTATTGTTTATTATAGGTTTTGTTGCGAATGCACAAACCCTGCAACAATGGACATGGGAAACTTATAAAATAAAATTTAAAGCCCCTGATGACCTCGTTCTCAAAAAAAATGATGCAACAGTTTATGAAGCCGGCAATAGCGCCATGTACCTGGATATTTATCCCCGCTCGGGAGAAAATCTTACTTATAACGGTATGAAAAATGCTCTTATTAAATGGGCAGGCACTCTCGGACTTGCGTACGATGCGCAAAATTCTGACGGAACCAGTCAGCCGATTTATCTTGAAAATCTTAACGGATACTGGGGCTGCGCTATTGATGGCACCAGCAATAAACTTCCTGCCACAATAATGCTTATTGTTAATCCTGATCATCCGGACATCAGTTTTTATATCTGGATAAATTATTCCAAGGAATATTATCACGATGCGATAGCGATATTAAAGAGTTTTACGCCGATGTAAATAAAACCTGATTTACTTATATTTTGCTTATATAACGGTAATAGTTAT
>DATHPY010000137.1:0-7052 GCA_035483315.1 Puia sp.
CTAAAGCGTAATGACATGCAACAATTGCATACGCTCATACTTCAAGCATTACCAGGATGCAAATTATGGTTTGACAATGGTAAAAACAGCGAAAATAAAACGGTTAGTAATCCTAATATTGGCTATGGATCTTACACTATAAAATATGCTGATGGAAAAACCCGGGAGTTTTTTCAAATTGGTATGAGCGCAAACACAACCGGTATCTCAGTTTATATTATGGGTTTAAAAGATAAGACATACTTAGCTAAAACGTATGGGAAAAAACTCGGTAAGGCGAGCGTGACGGGCTATTGCATCAAGTTCAAAACTTTAAAGGATATAGACATTGATATACTTGAAGCGGCAATACGATATGGGGTTAAGACTTCGCTCCTAAAGTAGCACTGCCCTCCAAACCCGCACTCCAACTGATTTTCTCTCAATCTAAAAAAAAAAATTGTGAAACCAATTAGTTGCGCATATATTTGCAACCAAATGGCTTCGCAAATAAAAATCTAAAGAATATTGAGACGATACATTTTTCAGGCAATAGCCGACAATCTATTTCTAAACATCTTCGCATACTCACGGAATGCAAACTGGTAAAGCAGGAATATCAAGACAGGGAAATTTACTACTCACTTGAAATAAAAAAAATGAAAGACATAGATAAATGGATTGAACAATTCAGAAAAATTTGGGAAACCCGATTCAATCAACTTGACAAAGTATTATCAATAATTAAAAAGCAGAAAAAATGAACAGTGCTCTTCCATTAGATTTTACCGTAAATAAGGAAAACAAAACCGTTTACATTGTGCGTGAATTTAACGCCGGTCTGGAACTGGTCTGGGATGCGTGGACAAAAGCCGAACTACTCGACCAATGGTGGGGGCCCAAACCTTTTGTCACGAAAACAAAAGTTATGAATTTTGAAGTTGGCGGACGAAGGTTTTTTGCTATGGTAAGCCCGGAAGGACAGGAACGTTGGTTTATTCAGAAATTTACTTCCATTAGTCCAAAAACCAATTTCAAAACATACAATACTTTTGCCGACAAAGATGAAAACCCCGAATTGCAAGGTTCTGAATGGGATTTTAATTTCAGCGAACAAAACGGCACGACAAAAGTCAGCATCACCGTTTATAACGAATCACTTGCCCGATTGGAAATGATGATTGAAATGGGCACCCTCGAAGGATGCGCTATGCAATTCAAAAACCTGGAAGAATTATTGGCGACTTTATCTCAAAAACGATTTGGATAAAACTTTTCGCCATTGTTGGCGTTCGTATAGGCATGTGCGTTAGCTGCCCCAACAACTGCGTTACGGAATATTGTTGCTGGTGTGCCTGGCACAAAACCAACGCACAACACCAACAGTGGCAACGCTTCTGTTTGCCCATGCATCTTAAAAATTATTTTGGAGAGATTGTTTGGATAAAAAACTTTCATATAATTTTGAGTTAGCGGATAGTCCCCACGCAAGCTCGCAACTCAACGCACATATCACAATTGATGAGAATTTTTTTAAACCCTCGGGAAATTGTAATCTAAAATAGTAACATGAAAAATCCTGATATCACCGACAGCTTTTTTCGTGAAGCGGTTGAAGCGATCGACAGCGGAAATATTGCTTCGTTGCAACAATTGCTGGAAACAAATACGGAGTTGGTAACAAAACGTTTGGATACACCAAATGAAAAAGGCTATTTTAAAAATCCATACTTGCTTTGGTTTGTGGCAGACAATCCTATACGACATGAGAAGCTGCCGCCAAATATTGTTGAAGTAACAAAAACGATTGTTGAGACTTTACAAAAAAGCAAGGACAATAATTATCAATACATCATTGACTATACCTTAGGGCTCGTTTGTACCGGAAGAATACCAAAAGAATGTGGTGTACAAATTCCGTTAATGGAACTTCTGATAGATTATGGAGCAAGAGTAAAAGGAAGCGTATTGGGTCCTATAGGTCAGCATAATTTTGAAGCAGCAAAATTTCTTCTTGATAAAGGTTCCGACTACAATGTCGCTACTGCTGTCGGTCTTGATAAGATGGACGATGTAAAAAGACTTACAAAAACTGCAACTGCGTCTGAGTTATATGTGGCTTTAGTGGTTGCATCTTTCTTTGGCAAAGCTGATATTATTTCTTTATTGATACGGGCAGGTGCTGATGTAAATGGCAGTGGAAAAGAAGAAGATTTTGGTGGCTTTCATTCCCATGCAAGTGCATTGCATCAAGCTGTATTTTCAGGGTCATTAGAAGCCGTAAAAATATTGATAGAAGCCGGAGCAAATCTCAATGCAACAGACAAAGCATACAATGGTACGCCATTGGGTTGGGGTATGTATATGCAAACGGAAGAAAATGATAAAACAATAAAAAAGAAATTCAAAGAGATAGAAAATTATTTGGCTGGCATACCGGACAAATAAATGTTATAATGTAAGTTTTTCAAAAACGTTGCACCAAGATGCTGTTTTATGAAGACCCTTCAAGTCGCAATCCCCAATGATTTTTTATAAACCTGAAAAAAAATTTGCGAAACCGATTAGTTGCGCATATATTTGCAACCGATTGGCTTCTTAAATAAAAATGTAAAGAATATGAGACGAGATATTTTCCAGGCAATAGCCGACCCGACAAGGCGGGCAATTATTACCTTAATTGCATTGCAGGCAATGACACCGAACGCCATTGCCGACAACTTCAACACTACCCGGCAATCGGTTTCTAAACACCTTCGCATACTCACGGAATGCGAACTGGTGAAACAGGAACAAAAAGGCAGGGAAATTTACTACTCACTTGAAATAAAAAAAATGAAAGAAATAGATAAGTGGTTAGAGCAATTCAGACAAATTTGGGAAACCCGATTTAATCAACTTGACAATTTATTATTAACAATGAAAAAAAAGAAAAAATGAAAAATGATCTGCTATTTGATTTTACAGTTGACAAAACAATAAAAACGGTATTCATAAATAGGGAATTTGATGCCGGACTTTCGCTGGTTTGGGATGCGTTTACTAAAGCTGAACTGCTGGACCAATGGATTGCTCCAAAACCCTTTGTATCCAAAACAAAATACCAGGATTTCAAAGTTGGTGGAAAAAGATTTTATGCAATGGTAAGCCCCGAAGGGCAAGAGCGTTGGGCGCTTCAGGAATATACTTCCATTACTCCGAAGACTAATTTTAAAATGTATAATGCTTTTGCAGACGAAGATGAGAATCCTGAATTGCCGGGCTCTGATTGGGATCATAATTTCAGTGAACAAAACGGCATAACAAAAGTGAGCATTACTATTTACAATGAATCCCTTGACCGTTTAGAAAAAATAAGTGATGGCTTTAGAGTAGGATTTACTATGTCAATGAAAAATCTGGAAGAATTATTAGCAACCTTATCGAAAAAATGATTTTCGTTTTAAAAGACCCTGGATAAACTTTAAAAAGCAAACAATTTAATAATCTAAAAAATAAAAAACATGGCACTTATCAATCCACACATTAATTTCAACGGAAATGCCGAAGAAGCATTTACATTTTACAAATCAGTATTTGGCGGAGAGTTCGAAAAGATTATCCGTTACAAAGATATCGCAAGCGCTGAGTTTCCGATAGCAAAACATGAGGAAAATAAAATTATGCATATCGCATTACCGATTGGCCCAAATATGTTAATGGCCAATGACGTTCCGGAAATTATGGGACGAACAAATGAAAATGAAAACAGGTCTAAAATATTTATTAATGCAAAAAGCCGTGAAGAGGCCGATAAATTATTCAACGGGTTATCAGCAGGCGGAAATGTTGAAATGCCTATTGGCGACGCTCCCTGGGGCTCCTATTTTGCGATGTTCAGAGATAAATACGGTATTGAATGGATGGTGGAGTTTGACTCAAAATCCAATGGATAAAATGGTTGAAGTTTTTAAAACAGATGTTCAGAAAAAAACACAAAGCAAAATGTTGCTTTGTGTTTTGTCTAAAGCATTTCCATCTTTTAAAATTAATTTTGACCTTTCTGATTGTGATAAAGTGCTCAGAGTTGAAGGAGACAATATAGAAGCGTTAAGTATAATGATATTTTTAAAGGAGAATGGGTTTAGGTGTGAGGTATTAGATTAACAGCAAAATCAACACGGAAACATAAAAATTAAAATTTAAAAAGATGAGAAAAATAATCGTCTTAGAATTTATTACATTAGATGGAGTCATCCAGGCAGGTGGTGGCCCTGATGAAGACAGATCAGGCGGTTTCAAATATGGTGGTTGGGCTGCCCCGTACAGTGATGAAGTTTCTGATAAGGTTGTGCAAAAAGAATTGAGGCAACATGCAGATTATCTTTTGGGCAGAAAAACGTTTGAGATATGGGAAGCCTTCTGGCCCAAACACGCAGACTTTTGGCCTCGCATCAATGAAGGCACAAAATACGTCATGTCTAAAACCAGGAAAAAGTCAGATTGGAAAAACACTGTTTTCATCAAAAGCGTCGCCGATATCAAAAAGCTTAAAAAGTCAAAAGGTCCCGATATTCATGTTTGGGGCAGCAGTAAGCTCATTCAGCTACTATTAAAGAATGACCTGGTGGACGAACTCAGACTCAAAATTCACCCGTTGACACTTGGTAAAGGAAAAAAATTGTTTATCGATGGCCCGATTCCGGCAGCATTCACATTAACAGAGAGTATAGTTACACCCAGCGGAGTGATCATTGCCTATTACAAGCGGGCAGGAAAAGTTAAGACAGGTACTATGGGAGCTTGAGAAAAAATAATTTTTTCATTTTTCGCAGTTGGTAGTGTTCGAATAGGCATGCACGTTAGTTGAGCCAACAAAGGCACAAAAGCTTTAAAAGCTTTTTAGGTCACGGGCATTCGCTCTTTACTCATCATCGTTGCGTCGCACTCTTGTACGGCAACGATTCTATTGAACTTCAGATTGCGGATGCATCTCCAAAATTATTTGGGAAATTGTTTGGATAAAAAACTTTCACATATTTTTGAGTTGATTACAACTTAAAACAGCATTCTTATGTTTAAACTTTTCCTATTTCTACTGACATTTTTTACATTATTTTCTTGCTCTAACGATAACCAGGATGTGAACTTGCAAAAAGCAATAAAAAATGATTCTTCAGCCGATGTAAATACAATTCTATTTGCAGATCCTCAAGTAATAGACAGTTCGCATATTGTTATTTATCCATTAATTCTTGAAAAGACAACATACGGAAGCGGTTTTTCAAGTGGAAGTGGTGAAAGAACAAATTATTGGAACTTGCTTTTTTTTAACACAGAAACCAATCAACAACACTTATTGAGCAGCGATAAAAAAATTGTTATTTTTTCAATTAATACTGGCGAAAGCTCATCTTCTTCTCGTGATACCTGGATAGATAGGATTGACGTTTATAAAGACAATATTTTTTATGAAGTCATAGCAAAAGATTATAATCAAAACAATTACTTGGATGACAATGACCCGACATATTTGTTTATATCAGACAAGCAGGGTAATAACTTCAAACAACTATCGCCGGAAGACTATAACATAAAGTCATGGACTGTTGTAAAAGGCACGACGAAAATAATTCTGCAAGCACAAAAGGATAACAATAATGACAAAAAATTTGATGCTGCTGACAAAGTAGTTCCCATGATGGTAGATGTCACCTCTGGAAAGATTGCTCAGGAAACATTTAATCAAAATTATATTGATAGCTTAAAAAGCATAATGACAAAAGTTTGGAAAACCGAAAGAAAATAAACTCCTTTCGCGTTTATTTATTTTCGCATATGCATGTACGTTATCTTAACCAACAAGTGAATCAACCCGAAAATTCACAACAATGAATGTAGAAATAATTAATAAAGATATCACCCTGGACATTTACGGGTTTTCCGGAACAGCCATCAATAAAGATTATGCCGGAACTGCTTTTACATTATCTGGCAAAATGTGGCAGACAGTTAAGTCGAACAACTTAAAAAATAAAGGGCTTAACATTTGGGTTTACGAGCAAAATGAAAAAGTTTTTGCAGGTGTGGAACTAAGCTACGTTCCCGAACATGAAACCGGGCTGGAACAAAAAAATATCATCCTTACCAAATACGCATACTGCAAGCATATTGGCTCATATAAGCTGATAAAGCAAACAGGACAAAACATGAGGAATGAATTAAAGAGCAAAGGTTTTGAGCCCATCTTACCATACATTGAAGTATACGGACACTGGACAAACGACGAATCCAAACTGGAGAAAGAACTTTTGATGAGTTTGAAATAAAATCTTATTTACGATTCATATCATTCCGCTCTTCAATGTTATTGGTGTTCGCATTATATTTGTCGAAAATAAAAACCAAATAATAATATGCCAGCTACAAAAGCCTACGGTGCTAAAAGCGCAACTACTCCAATCGTTCCGCTTACAATAGACAGAAGAGAACCGAAACCGCACGATGTACAAATTGAGATAAAATTTTGTGGTGTTTGTCACAGCGATCTGCACACTGCCCGCAACGAATGGGGCAATGCTATTTATCCTTGCGTTCCGGGGCATGAAATTGTTGGAATTGTAACTGCTGTTGGCAGTCACGTAAAAAAATTTAAAGTAGGCGACCGCGCTGGTGTTGGTTGTCTTGTTGACAGTTGCCGCCAATGTGATAATTGTAAAGATGGACTGGAACAATATTGTGCAAAGGGCGCTACGTTCAGTTATGGTAGTCCGGAAAGAGATGGCAGTGGCGCGATCACGCATGGCGGATATAGTCAATCCATTTTATCGCACGAAGATTTTGTATTGCATATCGCCGATAGCCTACCGCTGGATGCTGCAGCGCCATTACTTTGCGCAGGCATCACCACATATTCTCCATTGAAACATTGGAAAGTTGGTAAAGGAACAAAAGTTGGTGTGCTCGGATTAGGCGGTCTCGGACACATGGGTGTAAAAATTGCTGTCGCGATGGGCGCGGAAGTAACCATGCTCAGTCATTCCGCCTCCAAAGAAAAAGATGCAAAAAAATTAGGTGCGCACAAATTTGTATTA
>DATHPY010000138.1:0-2495 GCA_035483315.1 Puia sp.
AAGTAATGACGAATATAATCTCCATAACCATCCGTGAGCCAGGGTTCATCAGTCGGAAAACGGTTACAACCATTAAAGTTCACCATATAAGTTGCCCAACTCAATTCGCGAACTGCATTTTGATACATGGAAGTATCGCCCGATAAACTTACGTACAACAATTCATCCGCCGCTTGCCGCGATGAATGACTGTTTGCCGGCGTTGGATAAACAGTTTGTTCGTTAGTTACCGTTACACCATATTTTTTCCAATCATTATTTGCAAAATTTTTATGCACCCATGAAATTATTTTTTGAACATCATTTTTCCACTCAGGAAAATACTGGCGATGCTCCATGATAAATCGTGCAAACGTCATTGCGTTAATTTGCGTTTCACTCCACTCATTTACATCTTCAAAAAAAGGTCCCCACTTATTTTCTTTCATCGCAAAATTTTTCATCCAATTCAATAATTTATCAAGGCCCGATTGATACGCTGCGGTATTTCCTTTTTTTAATTCGATCAGATCTAAAAACAATTGCATTGTCGGCGCCCAATTACTGGTATAACCCGCTGTATCTTTCCATGTGCCTGTTGGTTTTTGATAACTCAATAAACCTATTGTATCAGTATATGGATTCACTTTAAATGGCAACGGCGAATAATTTATATTTCCATCTTTAATATGCGCAGCTAACGTGTTGGCAATTTTTACAGCAGCATCTAAATAAAGATTTTTCTCTACTATTTTATATAAATGCACCAACTCAAGTCCGAATGATCCGGCCTTATCCGGTTGCAAAATTTCCATGCCTGCTGTCATATCTCCATTATAAAAACCAGAATAGATATAGGAGTTGTAAGGAAAAGGCAGGTTGGGCCATTTTGCATCGGCGCGGGACAATGAATGTGTGAGATAATAATCCGCGAGAAAATTCATATTCGCTTTCACCCGTTCATTTCCTGAGTAAGCATAATACAAACGCCATGACGAAAGCGCCATGGAAAACTGATCGCCGCCAATTCCGCGCGGATCATTAAAATCCGGATTCCAAACCTGGTGATTCATATAATATGGAAGTCCGTTCATATCGTGCCGCATCGTATCCCAAAAATTCCAAACAATATTAATTACGTGATTAAAAGATTTTCCCAAATCATCATCATACCACGGAACAATATTGCCTGACTTATCTGTTTTGATATTATGATAGATGAGCATTTCTGTTTGCTGGCAATTGCTTTTTAGTGATGCTGCAAAAAAAGTCGTAATAAAAATTATTCTCAATAACATGTGCAGTTGTTTTGATCAAATGGACATGGAAGTTAATTCTTCATTTTGTTTTGATGAAAGAAATTGTGTCCTTAGCTTTTTACTACTATTAAGCATCGTTGCGTCGCACTCTTGTACTGCAACAATTCTATTGAGCACGTAAATGCATCAGCAAAATAATTTGTAAAACAAAATTTAGTTTATCTGTGAAATCCGCGGAACCTGTGAGAAAATTATTTCAAATTGATCATATCAAGAAGCACTTTTGCGTGATTATATTCTTTATCTTTTGAACCATATAAAAGGGTTAGTTTTTTCTTTTTTGCGAGATCTTTTATTCGCTGCAATTCTTCTTTATTATTTTCAAGCAATTCTTTTTTATAATTTTTGACAAATTCTTCAAACTTTTCTACCCCGTTATGAAATTTTTTTCTCAACGCTGTTGATGGCGCAATGTTTTTATTCCATTCATCAAGCCTGGCGTTTTCTTTTTTTATTCCCCTTGGCCAAAGCCTGTCAACAAGTATGCGATAGCCATCTGCTTTATCATATTCCTCATATACGCGTTTTATTTTTACAGACATGGCGATACGTTTTATTTCAAATTTATAATGGTAAACACTTAGTTCCTCAAGAAACTATTCCTGGTTCTCTTTAAAAAAATAAAATTTGCCGGGTACAAGATAATCCAATTCGATTTACCTCACAGTTAAACTGCGTTTAAAATGAAGCTTTCAGCATTTGCCGTTATTGTAGCAATCATTTCCACCCGCAATGGACTTTCATTATTAATCCATCCCGGTTAAATTTCTGGAACCGTATGGATATATTTTAAACGATCATGGCGCTTTAATTGCACGGGGTTATGGCATTGTTCTTTGCCAGATCGGTATCATATTTTGGTTTAGCAGGAATATTCCGGGTACAGAAAAGTCATCGCGAATTTGCTGGCTGCAACATTGTTCTTCAATGCTGTTTCAACGCCTGTGGAGTTAATAGCAATGTCAAAAGGTATTGCAAATGGCATGGGATGGGTAACGGTGGCCACCCGCGTTATCATAGAAACGCTATGCATCTATTTTTTGTTCACGGAAAGAAAAAGTAAAAAATGTATGCAAAAAATTAATTCTACAAAAATATTTATAGATACTTATCAAAAGTTACTTTATATTTTTTTATTGGCTGGAAATTTAGTTTTTAGGAGTACCAAAATTGTTCCGCAAGGCGGCGTGTATTATG
>DATHPY010000139.1:0-3825 GCA_035483315.1 Puia sp.
GCTTGTGCTTTTTCAGCAATTCTATGCTTCCTTTAAGCACATTGTATTCAAAATTTTCAACGTCCATTTTTATGGCGACAATTTTTTTATCTCCTTTCAAAACATCCACATCGTCCAGTTTCATCATGTTCATATAATATACATCTCCTTTATTCCAATCTTCGTCATTGCCTTCCACATAAGCGTGACTTAAGCCTTGCATGCGTACATTATCAATCACAGGCACTACCATTTTAAGTTTGCCTTCTTGCTCGCCAAGAGCTGTTTCGTGAAGCTGTACATTGTTGAGTTTATAATGTTCAATGATTCTTTTAACTGTATTGATATTTGGCGGTATTGGTTCAAATGAATGAATAGTAGCGCCAGGAAATTTTTTTGCCAGAACAACTGATGTGATTCCTATATTAGCGCCAATATCAAGTATAATATTATCTCCTTTCGGAATAAGTTTTATGAACCTTGAAAACTCCATTTCATAAGCGAAGGTTCTTGCGGTAAAAATCATAAATCGGGAGAAGTAATAAAGATAGTTTTCAAACCCCAGCGTCTTCTGAAGTAAGTTCTGAATTCTTTTTTTCATGTAGTTTAAAAGTAATCATTTACTTTTTTAAATCAAACATACCTTTTGTTAAACGCAAAATTTTTCAGTGTATGGTTTTTTTAGACCCGATAGCGATTTGTAAGATGATCGTTTTATTATCATCCTGCAATTTTCTGAATTTCCTTCAAATAAATTGCTCCAACAGGTAATTCAATTTGCCTTATCCAAACTGAGTTTTTCTCAATCTTAGTGATCTGTTTTTTTGAGACAATATAGGAGCGATGAATTCTTGCAAAAGCTGACGCAGGCAGTAATTCTTCAGCTTCACTCATTGTTAAACGCGATAATATTTTCTGATCGTTTAAAACAAACTGCATGTAATTGCCACTGCTTTCTACATACAAAATATCATTGAATACAACACGGATCTGATCAAAACCACTTTTAATAAATATCGAATCGCGTTCATTTGCCGGATCAGGAAAATTATTTTTTAATTTGAATTGTTCATAAGCTTTATTACAGGCTTTTAAAAAACGTGATTGAGAAAACGGTTTTAACAAATAATCAATTGCATCAAGTTCAAAACTTTGAACAGCGTGCTCACTGTAAGCAGTGGTAAATATTATCATTGGCGGGTTCGGGATAGATTTCAAAAAATCAATACCTGAAATATCAGGCATTTTAATATCAAGAAAAATGAGATCAACTTTTTCCTTTTGTAAAAAATCAAGCGCTTCAAATGCATCAGTGAAGCATTTCTTTATTTCTATAAAAGAAATTTTTGAAGAAAGATTTTTTATCACTTCCAACGCGATCGGTTCATCGTCTATTGCAATTGCTTTGAGCATTGTGTAAGTATAATTCAAAAGTAAAATCTTCTTTTTGCATTTAATATTATTTGAGTGCTTTTAGTTTTTCCAGTTTTTGTCTTGTATCGGCCGTTTCGCGGATTGATAAAGATTTGGAATAGTATCCGATCGCTTTTTCCTTATTGCCCTTTTTTTCAAAAAGATCTCCCATTGAATTGTATGCATTAAAACTTGTTGGGTAATTTTCAATATTCATTTCAAAAAAATATTTTGCTCTGTCAAGTTGGTTCATACTCATTAATTGATAACCTATTCCATTTACAAATTGCTCGGGAGGCGATACAGTATAATTCATGCGCTTGCTGATCATTTTGTAATGATTGCTCAATAAAGAATCTGATTTATAAGAAGGATTGAAAAATTCGGCAAAAGGGAAATTATAATTATAAAAGTTGAAAATAAATCTTAACGCATCGTATTGTGCAATCAAGGGAACAGACTGATGATCATACTCCGGATAATATTTGCTCGTCGATGTTAATCCATTGGTTTTATTTGTATGCAAATAATCACCAAGCTGAAAAGTTGCTCTCATGATCGGTCCGATGATGCTTGTATCTGATCCGCTGTTCATCGAATTTGCAATTGCAAGAAATAAAGAAGTGCCTTCAAACTTATTTTTTTCAAGAGTTACTTTCGCTTGCGATAAAATTTTTTGATTATCCCAAAACATGTTTGGATCAATTGCAACATAGGAATTAAATAATTTTCTATGATTCATCATTGTATAAACTGACATCAATCCACCTAATGAATGACCTATAAATATTTTGTACGGCGCTGTTGGATATAACGAATCAATGTGCGGCATAAGTTCTTTCTCAATAAATGAAATAAATTTTTCGCCTCCGCCGGAAACACTGGCAGACCCGCTGTCCATCGTCGGCGATGAAATAATATGCGTTGGTGTAAAGTCTCTTGTGCGATTGGTATTTGGAATTCCAACAACGATCATTTGTGGATATGCAAGGTTTCCACTTCCACCAGACAATAACTGAACAATATTTACAACTGAAGAAAATGTCGGTTCCCATCCATCTAAAACATAAATAACCGGGTAATGCTCTTTAGCAAAAACGCCGTCGGGAGAATTATTATCGGGAACATGTATCCAAATTTTCCTGTTTTCGTTAAGAGTTTTTGAATAAACACTATCTGAATTTCCGATGATAATTTGATTGTTTGTTTGTGCATGAATTGTTGTGCTTGCCAACAGTAATAAGAAAAATGAAATTGATCTCATGATAAGAATTTATGAAGAATGGTTAATTAAGGTTGAATTACCAACTGTATGAAAAACTCTTTTCCATCATGGTTAACCGAGGACTGAAATTTATCGGGATAAATTAATTTCAGTCTCTCGATCACATTGTTAAATCCGATGCCAGACCTCTCGTTTTCCGGATCATTCTCCTGCTTTGCATGTACACTGTTGCGTACTTCAAACAAAATATTTTTCTCCGTACATTCAAGAGTGATTTTTATCCATGATTTTTCTTTTAAACTTATTCCATGTTTAAAAGCGTTTTCAACAAAAGGTATTAATAACATCGGCGCAATTTTATGATTACAATTTTTCTCACTTATATTTTCTTCAATAATGATGTCAGCAGAAGATTGCGTTCTTAATTTTTGAAGCGAAATATAATTTTTCAGGTATTCAATTTCTTTATTCATGTCAATAAAATCCTGATTATTTTCATGCAACATAAAACGCATCATATCACCAAGTTTTTGAATTCCACCTGCAGTTCGTTCTGCATTCTCCTGCAATGCTGTTCCGTATAATGTGTTTAGAATATTAAAAAGAAAATGAGGATTTATTTGTGAACGGAGAAATTGCAGATCGGTTTTCGTTTTTATCAATGCTTTTTCTGCTCCCATTAATTGCAGTATTTTGTCTTTCTTCTGTTGATAAACCAACCAACTTATTGGCGTGATGATCAGTAATTGAACGGTCCATAAAATCAAAAAGGCTGATATGAAGGTTACAGATCCTTCAGCAAGAAAAATAGCAAATGGGAATGTGAACAAAAGAGTAGATAATAATAATCGAAGCAGCAAGGGCGAGCTAAAAAATAATTTCTCTTTTTTCCATGGAAAGAGCCAATAGATATTGCTCATGAATACCAACAGCAATGACGGAACCAAAGCAAAATAAGGAACAAAAACAACATAGGCACTAATGAAATTAAAAGAGGCTAAAAAAATAGGGATCGATATATATTGGATCAGGAATAGTGTTATTTGATTACAGATCAAAACCCGGTAGTCACGTCTGTTGCTTTGCCTCTCAATGAAATTGATAATAATTTCACGCACGCAGATATATAAACCATAAAAAGCCATCAGTACTAAAACAAAAAGGTAACTGGCATATACATTCATTTGTGAATTGGGATTATTCTTATT
>DATHPY010000140.1:0-3318 GCA_035483315.1 Puia sp.
ATAGAAAAAAACACTTGTATCTTCTTGCTCCTTGATTCTTGTTCCTTGTATCTTACAAATTTTATTCAAGAATTCTTTCTTCCTGTTTAATTTTTGTCTTGTTATTTTTTTGCAGAATTTCTTTTGCGAGATTTAGATAATTTGCCGCGCCTTTACTGTAAGCGTCATAAAGAATTACGGGCTTACCCACACTCGGGGCTTCACTTATTTTTGTATTACGATGAATAATTGTATCGAAAACCATTTCATCAAAATGTTTTCTTAATTCACTTACAACTTGATTACACAGCCGCAAACGCCCGTCATACATCGTCATTAAAATTCCTTCAATAGATAATTGCGGGTTGAGCCTGTTTTGAACAATCTTAATGGTGTTCAATAGTTTTCCCAATCCTTCCAACGCAAAAAATTCTGTTTGTACAGGAACAATTACAGAATCTGCGGCACTCAACGCGTTAACCGTTATTAAACCAAGCGACGGAGAACAATCAATAATTATAAATTCATAATCATTCCTTATCGGGTCAAGAATATTTTTTAAAACTTTTTCGCGATTAGGGTAATTGATCATTTCAATTTCTGCGCCAACCAAATAATATGCGAGGGAATAACATCAAGATTAGAAATTTCGGATTTAAGAATAACATCTTTTGCCAGAGTATTATTCACCATGCAATCGTACAAACTGTGCGTTATGTTGTGAAGATCAAAACCCACGCCGGTTGTGCTGTTCGCCTGCGGATCGGCATCTACCAATAATGTTTTAAATTCGAGCACAGCCAAACTCGCCGCAACATTAATTGCCGTGGTGGTTTTTCCAACGCCTCCTTTTTGATTTGCAACACCGATTATTTTTCCCATTAGATTTTAAGAATTATTCTCTGTTCAATTTGTTGCCACAGATGGCACAGAAACGCAGAAGAAAATTGTTAATCTAATCTGTGTTTCTGTGTAATCCGTGGCATTTCACTTCTTGGTAAAATTGTACTCAATTGCTAACACTTCAAAATTTAGTTTTCCAATATTTATCAACTTATAAATACAATTGGCAAAAATAAGGCTTCGGCATAAATTCGGCCAACATTAAGTCGGCTTCATTGTTATAATTTTTTACATGTACTGCATAATTTCAGGAACCAACCGCCCAAACAGCAACACCATTAAAGTTGCAAAACAATATCAAACCCTGTTTAAAAATAATGGTATAGATGCATCGTTGCTTTCGCTGGAAAAATTAAATGTGCTCGAGCGCAATCCCCAGTTTGAAAAAATTGAAGCGGAAATATTGATCCCTACAAAAAAATTCATTTTTATTTCGCCGGAATATAATGGAAGCATTCCCGGAGTGCTCAAATGCGTTTTCGATATTTCTGACGTCACAAAAACCTGGTGGAATAAAAAGGCTTTATTGACGGGCGTTTCAACAGGCAGAGCAGGAAATTTGAGGGGTATGGATGATTTAACCGGAATTTTACATTACCTGAAAGTTGTTGTACATCCGAATAAGTTACCAATTTCCGTGGTCGCCAGTTTGATCAATCAGAACGGGGAAATTATTGATCCCCTCACACTTTCAGTAATTAATACACAGATAAAAGAATTTATTGAATTTTGAAGCGATGCATCAGGTTGCCATAAAAAAAATTAAAATATTTTTTCTTTTAGATCGTCAGATGTTTTGAATACATAAACTTTGCAAAAAATAATTTCATGCGCAACGCCCGGTTTGTCTGGATAGTTTTGGGAATAATGATCCTTCTTGATCTGTACGTTTTCCAGGCTTTAAAAGTAGTGAGCCAGAATCTTTCTCAAAAAACAAAAATGTTCGTTTACAGCGGTTACTGGACAATTTCCATCGCCGTACTTTTATTTCTTGCCATATTGCCTTTTATTAATTTTTTTTCGTGGCCGGCACATTTTAGAAATTATATTTTCGCCATCATCATTGGTTTATTATTTGCCAAATTATTTGCTTCAGTTTTTATTTTGCTTGATGACATCAGGAGATTAATTCAATGGGCAAGCGGAAAACTTTTTTTTAGAAATACAGAAGGCGAAAACATAGGCAGTGATGGAATTTCCCGATCTGTTTTTTTAAGCTGGGTCGGGCTCGGCATTGGTGGCGGATTATTTTCCACCCTGATGTACGGATTCAGCAATAAATACAATTACAAAATTCGTCGTGTACAATTATCGTTTGATAATCTTCCAAATTCTTTTAAAGGATTGAAAATTGTACAAATTTCAGATATACATTCAGGAAGTTTTACAGACAAGAAAGCCGTTGATCATGGAGTGGGTATGATACTGAAAGAAAATGCCGATCTGATCTTATTTACCGGCGATCTTGTTAACGACAGAGCCATTGAAATGACTGATTACATGGACGTATTTAACAGGCTGAAAGCTCCGATGGGCGTGTATTCCATTTTAGGAAATCATGATTATGGCGATTACTATTATGGCGCTCATCCCGAAGGAGAATTTGCTGTTGAGAAAGAAAAAAACCTTGAACACCTGAAACAAATTCACGGACAATTAGGATGGAGATTATTGCTTGATGAAAATGTAGCGTTAGAAAAAAATAATGAAAAAATTGCGTTGATCGGCGTGCAAAATATCAGCGGCAGAAAAACTTTTCACAGCTATGGAAATTTGGCAAAAGCATATTCGGGTTCAGAAACATATCCATTTAAAATTTTAATGAGTCATGATCCCAGTCATTGGGACAAAGAAGTAACAAATAAATTTACTGATATTGATCTGACACTTGCTGGTCACACTCACGGAATGCAATTCGGCGTGGAGTTACCCGGTTTTAAATGGAGTCCCGTTCAATATGTATATAAAGAATGGGCGGGATTGTATGAAGAAGGAAAACAAAAAATTTATGTCAACCGCGGATATGGTTTTATTGGCTATCCCGGGCGCGTTGGAATATTGCCGGAAATTACTGTAATTGAATTGGTATAAAATCTCCTCTAACGCTATTGCCTATACGTAAATAATTTCTTTTACTGCTTTAAACTTTCAGCAAAAAATTTTATCTAACCCTTAACGAACAATTAAACCATTTTAACAAGTCGCTTAAAATATTAGCGCGTAATTTCCGTAATAATTTTGAATCATAATTATCAACCCAAAAGGAAAAAAAATGAAAACTAAATCAGTTTTTCTATCGGTTATTCTGATTACTGTTATGAGCATTGGAGCAAATGCCCAGGGATTTCAATTAGGCATAAAAGGTGGAGCAAATTTTTCTAAAATCTCGGATAATGGTGACGTACAAGCTGCTATGACCAGTCAATTTAAATTTGG
>DATHPY010000141.1:0-3559 GCA_035483315.1 Puia sp.
AAATTGTAAACGATAATATTAATATCGTTATCAAAAAGATTGTGAATATTATTTACCAGGTCCTGTCCTGCCTGGAAGTTCACCACTTTGGTATAACTGAATTTGAGATCTTTTTTTAATCTTTTTAATTGCGCGCGAAAAAAATCTTCTTCAAATAAATTTTTCCCGCCTTCATCCTCATCGTTTTTCCATTGTGATGAAAACTGTCTTTCAATTTCCACAGGCATCAAACCAGAAAAAATTGCATTGCGACTGTATTGTGTTGCAGTTGGCAAAATGGCGTAAAAAGAATCTTCTTCCAGTATGCGGAAACTTTCTGCAAAAATTGGTTGAATGGCTTTCCATTGGTCAAAACGCAAATTGTCAAGCAAAATAAAAAATGTCGGAATTCCTTTTTCTATGTTCGGAAAAACTTTTGATTGAAATAATGTGTGCGACATTACCGGCAAAGCTCCGGGTTTTCCTTTTATCCAGCCTGCATAATTTTTTGAAAGAAATTTGAAGAATTCGGTATTGGCTTCATGCTTCTGTGATTGAAGCACTTCGCGCATTTCAGGGCTATCACTTTTTTCCATTTCAAGTTCCCAGTACACGAGTTTTTTATAAATATCCATCCAATCGTTATAATCTGGGTTACTATTCAGTGCCATAAATAAATTACGAAACTGTTGCTGATATGCAGTTGTCGTTTTTTCCGCAACCAATCTTTTGTTATCAATAATTTTTTTTAAGCTAAGCCAAACCTGGTTTGGATTAACCGGCTTGATCAGATAATCCGTGATCTGACTGCCAATCGCATCATCCATCAAATTCTCCGTTTCATTTTTTGTAATCAGCACTACAGGAATTTGCTGATTGATCTCTTTGATTTTTGCAAGCGTTTCCAAACCCGTAATTCCGGGCATCGTTTCATCAATCAACACCACGTCAATAAAATTATCTTTTACAAAATCAATTGCGTCAAAACCATTCGTCATTGAGCTGACTTCGTAACCCTTGTTTTCTAAAAATAAAATTTGTGAGTGCAGACTTTCAATCTCATCATCAACCCAAAGAATTTTTGCTAAAGCCATTTTGATTTATAATTTACGATGTTAGATGTACAATGTCTTAAATTCAGATCTTACTTTCTTAATTATCAATTCTCAATTATCCATTATCAATTTTTGTCCCCGGCATTTGTTCTTTCTTCGTCATTCTTGCCTCGCACTCTTGTACGATTGGAATTCTATTGAACGCTAGTTCACTGGTTATCACTCACCGTTTATTGACAGTTTCAATCAAATTTAATTTATCCACACCGCAATGCTAAATTTGCAAATCGTTTTTCAAACGCTTTAACAAATATATATAACAAGTGATGCGGCGAAAACAGTTCGAAGTGGAAAGAAAAATAATCAACGATCCGGTTTACGGTTTTATAACAGTTGATCACTCGTTGTTGTTGCAGATCATTGCGCATCCTTATTATCAGCGGCTACGCCGCATTCACCAAATGGCATTTGCGCATCTTGTTTATCCTGGAGCTGTGCATACGCGATTGCATCATTCATTAGGAAGTTATCATTTAATGTGCAATGCGCTGACTGAGTTAAAAAATAAAGGAATTGAAATTTCTCCTGAAGAAGAATTGAGTTCGAAGATTGCTATTTTATTACACGATATTGGTCATGGTCCATATTCGCATGCGCTGGAAAATATTCTTATAAAAGATGTTCATCACGAAAAACTTTCGCTAAGCATCATGCATTTGCTAAATAAAGAGTTTGATGGAAAACTGCAAACAGCCATTGACATCTTCACCAATAAGTATGATAAACCATTTTTGCATCAACTTGTTTCCGGTCAGCTCGATGTTGACAGGATGGATTACTTAATTCGCGACAGTTTTTTTACCGGAGTTTCCGAAGGTGTTATTGGCTACGACAGGATCATTAAAATGCTCACTGTTTACGATGGCGAACTGATGGTTGAAGAAAAAGCAATTTACTCCACCGAAAAATTTTTAGTGTCACGCAGGCTTATGTACTGGCAGGTTTATTTGCATAAAACAGTTTTATGTGCAGAGAAAATCCTGGTGAAAATAATTGAACGCGCGAAAGAATTGATCAGCAGAAATATTGCTGTTAATGCTTCCACCGCTGCGCTTGATGTTTTTCTTCACAACAATGAAGTAGCTATTTCGATTGATAAACACATAAACACCTTTTCTTTGATTGATGATTATGATGTAATGAGCTCGATGAAAAACTGGGTGTTTCATGAAGACAAAGTGCTTTCTTATTTGTGCAGGGCAATAGTCGACAGGCGATTATTAAAAGTTGAATTACAGGCACAGCCATTTGATAAAGAAGAAATATCAGCATTAAAAAAGCAGACGATAAAAGAATTAGCAATTTCAGAAAGTGATGCGCATTATTTTGTATTCACTGGTGAAGCAACGAATACAACCTACGACCCGTATGATGAACGGATAAATATTTTATTTAAGAATGGAAATGTAAAAGATATTTCGCAGGTTGATAATGCATTGATACATCAAAGCCTAGCAAGCACTGTAAAAAAATTTTATATTTGCTATGTTAGAGTGTAGTTCATGGTTCATAGTTCATGGAAATCTCCGATTATTATGAATCATCAGCTATGAACAATGAACCATCAACAATGAACTATCAACTATGAACTATTCCGCACAACAAATTGCGTTCTTGATTAACGGCAAATTAGATGGGGATCCGGAAGTGACGGTGAATGCATTTGGAAAAATCGAAGAAGCGAAAAAAGGTGAGTTAAGCTTTTTGTCAAATCCGAAATATGAAGAATTTTTGTACAAAACTGGCGCTTCAATCATTTTAATAAACGATTCGCTTGAATTAAAACAAAAACTAACGGCAACGCTTATACGTGTTCCAGACGCTTATTCTGCTTTTGCTGTTCTTCTCACAAAATACCATGAAACAGTAACACAACAACTAAACGGTATTCAACAACCATCTTATATTTCCCACACCGCCCAATTGGGCGAAAAGATTTTTGTTGGGGCGTTTAGCTATGTCGGAGAAAACGTGAAAATTGGCGACAACGTAAAAATATTTCCAAACAGTTTTATCGGCAATAATGTAAAAATTGGTAACAATTGCATTTTTCATGCAGGCGTAAAAATTTACAATGATTGTGTGATTGGAAATAATATCATCATTCATGCAGGCACGGTTATTGGCAGCGATGGTTTTGGTTTTGCTCCGCAGGCAGATGGCAGCTATAAAAAAATTCCGCAACTTGGTAATGTTGTTTTAGAAGATGATGTGGAAATAGGTGCCAATGCCACTATTGATCGCGCAACGATGGGTTCAACAATAATAAAAAAAGGCGTAAAGCTTGATAATTTAATTCAGATTGCACACAATGTAGAAATAGGATCCAACACAGTGATGGCCGCGCAAAGTGGCGTGAGCGGAAGCACAAAAATTGGCAGCAACGTAATGATTGGCGGGCAAGTTGGTATTGTAGGTCATTTGCAAATTGGCGACGCAACTAAAATTACTGCACAGAGTGGAGT
>DATHPY010000142.1:0-2184 GCA_035483315.1 Puia sp.
TGTCAAATCCATTCATCATATCATCTGTAACTTTAAAATGCAATTTGCAATAACCTTTTCCGTGCTCATCAATTCTTAATCCAAGTAATTTTGTGAACTTGTCTTTTTTCAACATAATTTCCAGCACTCCTTCCGGAGAAATGTTTTGTTTGTCCATAATCTTGTTAAATTACTGCTTATTTTTCTTTCAAATAAAATTGTTTACCTGATATAATTTCTGCTTAATTTCATTTCTTTAAATTAATAACTCCTCAATTAACTCATCGTGAAAAACATCTTAATCATTATTTTTTTCGCAAGCTCATTCAATATAGCAAATGCGCAAAATCCGCAATTCAAAGTAATTGCTTTTTACACGGAAAGAAATGACCTGGCGCATATCAGTTATGTGCATGAAGCCAATCGGTTCTTTCCAAAAATTGCCAAAGAATATAATTTTACTTACGATTCTACAAACGATTGGAATAATTTAAATCCTGAATTTCTCTCCCATTACCAGGTTGTGCTTTTTTTGGATACAAGACCGGAGTTGCCGGCGCAGCGACAAGCGTTTCAAAATTATATGGAGCACGGTGGCGCATGGATGGGTTTTCATTTTGCAGGCTTTGCATTAACGCCATCGGATTTTCCGCAAAACTGGGATTGGTATCATAATGTTTTTATCGGCGCCGGACAATACAAAGGGAATACATGGCATCCAACATCAGCGATTTTACGGGTTGAAGACAGCACGCATCCAACAATGAAAAGATTGCCGCATTTTTTTAAATCTTCTCCAAATGAATGGTATAGCTGGGAAAAAGATCTGACGAAAAATCCCGACATTGATATTTTACTCGCTATTGATTCATCAAGTTTTCCGCTTGGCAATGGTCCAAAACTTTACGAAATTTGGCACAGCGGTTATTACCCTGTTGTGTGGACGAACAAAAAATATAAAATGCTTTATGTAAATATGGGACATAACGATATGGACTACGACAATCACACCAACAAAGAATTATCTTTTCAATTTGACAATGAAATACAGGATAGATTTATTGTTGATGCTTTATTGTGGTTGGGTGGTGTAAAGAAATAATAGTTGCGGAATCTTTAATTACTTTTGATACCCTATGTCATTATTTATTGCGTCATTAAATTCGGGGAGCAACGGAAATTGTTATTATGTAGGAAATAATACAGAAGCAGTTTTAATTGATGCCGGCATTTCCTGCAGGGAAACGGAAAGAAGAATGAAAAAACTCAATCTCGTGATGCAAAAAGTAAAAGCAATTTTTGTATCTCACGAGCATTCAGACCATATCACTGGCGTTCCAGGGTTATCAAAAAAATATAAGCTGCCTGTTTATATTACCTATTCAACTTTAACAGCAAGTGGATTGCCGATTGAAAAAAATCTTGTTCAATCTTTTTCTGAGAATGAGCCAATAACTATTGGAAGTTTATCTGTTATTGCATTTTCAAAACTTCACGATGCAAGCGATCCGCATAGTTTTATGATTTCTGCCAATGATATTAATGTCGGCGTTTTTACAGATATCGGAAGCGTATGCAAAAATGTTATAAAAAATTTTAAAGATTGTCACGCTGTTTTTCTCGAATCTAATTATTGTGAAGAAATGCTGGCGAATGGAACATATCCTGAATTTTTGAAAAAAAGAATCAGCGGAGATAACGGGCATTTATCAAATGCGCAGGCTTTGGAATTATTTTTGAAATACAGAAGCAAACAATTAACTCATCTTATATTATCGCATCTTTCTAAAAATAATAATCGCGTGGCGTTGGTAAAAGAAATTTTTGAAGCGCATGCCGGCAATACAAAAATTGTTGTTGCAAGCCGTTACAAAGAAACGGAAGTGTTTTGCATTAATTCAAATCATCAAGCGAAAAAGATAAATAAAAAAACTTCGGGAGTTCAGCTTTCCCTTTTTTGACCTCACCGCAATCCTCTCCAAATGCGGTGGAGATGAATCTCCGTGAATTTTTAAATTAATGATTTTAAACTTTTCCAAAGTTTAAAACTTTGGAAAAGTTTGTCGCACGCTGTTATAACCAGTAAACTCACAGTTCAATAACGATTTGCAGTACAAGAGTGCGACGCAAGAATGCTTAATAGAATTACAAATGCTAAGGACAAAAAAAAATATAAATGGCTTTGAAGAAAAAAAATTTTATTTA
>DATHPY010000143.1:0-4940 GCA_035483315.1 Puia sp.
AGATAAATAAATTAAAAGACGCCGGTTATATCAATGTGATAAAACAATTCAAAGACAACTATCCGCAAACCATTTGTAAAATAACGCCGCAGGGAATTAAAGCATTTGAAGAGTATGTAAAAAATCTGCAAACTTATTTGAGTATTAAAAAATAATTTCTCGCGAAGGCGCGACGACGCAAAGAATATTCTCTGCGATTCTCATTAAATTCTTTGTTCCTCTGTGTTCTCTGTGGCAAAAAATAATTTCCATACTATGTGGCATAAAATTATCCTGGCATAAAAAATAAAACCTTTATTTCCTTGCGGAAAAAAGGTTTAGGGGTTAACTACCTCTGAATAAAACCAAACGTCGTTAGCTCTTTATTAAATGCAAGGTCATTCTTTCGTTGCTGTTTACAATAATTTCCAGTGTGTAATCACCAGCTTGTAATTTGCTTGTTCCTGAAAGCGCATATTTATTATCGCCCTCAGCTCCTTCAACAGACTTTCTCATGATCTCATTTCCTTCTTTATTCGTCACTTTCATTACAACATAAGAGCTCTGTTTCAATTGAACATTCACTTCAATGTCATTTATAGAAGGATCTGGTGTAACGCTAATCGCCTCTACACTTTTGCTATTGTAAGAACGTACAACAAGCACTTTTGAATAAACAGATTTATTGTTTGCGTCTGTTTGTTTAAGACGATAATACAGATCGTTATTGCGCGCGAGTGAAGCTTTAAAATTATCTTCAAAAGAATATTCGTTTGAAGAAGAATTTTGTTTTGCGTCGCCAACTTTTTCAAAATTTATTCCGTCAACACTTCTTTCTATATCAAAATGATTGGAATAATTTACTGCATTAATGTTCCAGTGTAGGTTAACTGCATTGCGAACATAAGTTGCATTAAAGCTTACTAACTTTTCTGTTAAGATAATTTTTGGAGAAAGTAATTTGCTGTTTACTGAAGTGTCGTTTTTTGCATAAGACGAAGGCGATGCAAAAGCGCCGGCTGTAGTAAATAAAATTGCCTGAACTACCAGGATTCGTTTAATGTATTGTTCCATTGTTGTAAAATTTCAGAGTTTGAAAAATAAAATTTACAGTACAGGGAACGGAATCAACCTGGTAAATCAAAGGATGGAATTAAAAAGAATTAATGAGTATTTAAAAGGTAGTTAGCAGACTCCATGCCCTTTGGCAGTGGATTTTCAACATCTGGGTTTTTTGGGAATTGGGGGCAAGAAGGGACTTTCTGCCAGTTGGATAATCAAACGATCAGGAAATAAAGATAGCTATCGTATTTTATTAATGCAACTGTTTTGAAAAAAAGTTTTTTAATTTTTCCAATCTTCTGAAAATCATTCTTCTGTTAGTTCCAAACTTTCATCTACAGCATTGGCTAAAACGGCCGCAGTCAATTTTTTGAGAGGATTTTTCCGATTGTCTGCATATCCATTTCTCATATTAATGATATCAATGCATGAATATATCGCGGCAAGAAAAGAAGATGTATCCGCTTTATCTTTCCCGGCAATATCAAATGCAGTTCCATGATCGGGAGATGTTCTCACGATGGGCAAACCGGCAGTGTAATTAACGCCTTCGCCGATTGCAAAAGATTTAAATGGGATTAATCCCTGGTCGTGATACATCGCAAGCACTGCATCAAATTTTCTGTATTGATGACGCGCAAAAAAAGCATCGGCGCTATAAGGACCAAACACAAGCATATTATGTTTTGCATCTTTAATTGCCGGCTTGATGATTTCCTCTTCTTCTTTACCAATTACTCCTTCATCACCTGCATGCGGATTTAATCCGAGCACAGCGATTTTAGGTTTATCAATACCAAAATCTTTTTGCAAACTGGCATTGAGAATATTCAATTTGGATAAAATTATTTCTCGGGTAATGTTTGATGCAATTTCTTTCACTGGCAAATGTTCGGTTACCAACCCTACTTTCATATTTTCGGCAGTCATTAGCATGAGCACATCTTTTGCATCAAAGGCGTGTTTTAAAAAAGGAGTATGCCCGGTAAAATTAAATTGAGCTGATTGAACATTTTTTTTGTGAATTGGCGCAGTTACTAATCCCTGAATTTTATTTTGCTTCAATGCTTCTACCGCTGCCGTTAATGATTTGACCGCGTATACGCCGCCAGTTTCTGTAAGTTGTCCCGGATTAATTGCCACTTCTTCTTCCCAACAATTAAAAATATTTACCTGTTTGTGATTGATACGGTTATATTCACGTGTGCTTTGATAGCTGAAATTGACTTCCGGCATTGACTTGCGGTAAAAATTAATAAGCTTGTTGGAAGCAAAAATTACCGGCGTACAAAATTCCAGTATGCGATGGTCAGAAAAAGTTTTAATGATCAGTTCTGTTCCGATTCCGTTAAGGTCCCCGACTGAAATTCCTATTAATGGTCTATGTTGTGGTGCGTTCATGCTTGATAATTTCGAACGATAAAAATACAAAAAATATACCGGTTGCCGGTTGCCAGTTTCAGGTAACCGGCAACCAGCAACTTACAATCAGTAAAGATTTACTTTTGCAAAGAATATGTTCACAATAAAAAAATCACTTGGTCAGCATTTTTTACACGATGAAAATATTTGCCGCAAAATAATCGCCGAACTTCAGCAACATCCGTTTCATCAGTTGCTTGAAGTTGGCCCGGGCGCTGGCGCACTAACAAAATATCTTTTACAAATTGAGAACATTGATTTTAAGGCAGTGGAAATAGATAAAGAAAAGATACAGTTCTTACTAAATAAATTTCCTTCAATTTCTAATAAATTAATGGAGAATGATTTTTTAGAAATGGAAAAACCATTCGATGGAAAGTTTACCGTTGTTGGTAATTTTCCGTATAATATTTCATCGCAGATCGTTTTCAAAATAATTGACTGGAAAAAAGCTGTAGAGTGTATGATCGGCATGTTTCAAAAAGAAGTTGCGTTAAGAATCGCAGCTAAACATGGAAATAAAACTTATGGAGTGATAAGTGTTTTGGTGCAGGCGTTTTTTAATGTTGAATACTTATTTGAAGTGAGCGAAAAATCTTTTATGCCTCCACCGCAAGTTAAAAGCGCTGTGATAAGATTAAGACCAAGGATTGAAGAATTAAAGTTTGAGGAAGAAAAAAAATTCTTTCTTTTGGTAAAGACAGCATTCAATCAACGCAGAAAAACTTTACGCAATGCTGTTAAAAGTTTATTTGATGAAATAATTTTGCAGGATGAAATTTTTAATAAACGGGCAGAGCAATTATCTGTTGAGGATTTTGCAGCACTCACATTTAAAATGAAATGAAGCATTTTAGAATGTAAGTGTTGAATAGCGTTCCTGATGCTGAATTCACAGTAGCACAAAAGCTACATCATGGAACAATCCCGAAAACGGGCCGTCATCGTTTTCGGGTGTGCTTTTTTGGTTCTTTTTTGCACAAGCAAAAAGAACAATAAAAATTTAAAGTTGAAAACTAATGACCAAAAAAGTTGTTGTCACCGCAAAGGTTCATGAATATTTAATTGAACGATTAACCAAACAAGGTTTTGAAGTTTTGCATTTACCGCAAATCACTTATGAAGAATTAGAAAACCAGGTTTCTGATGTTGAAGGATTAATAGTTACCACGCGATTAAAAATTGATAAAAATATTATTGATAGAGCGCCAAAATTAAAATGGATCGGAAGGCTCGGAAGCGGAATGGAATTGATTGACACAGTTTATGCAGAAAAGAAAAAAATAAAATGCGTGAGCAGTCCGGAAGGTAATCGCAATGCAGTTGCCGAGCATGTGCTTGGCATGTTGCTGAACCTGATGAATAAAATTTCATCCGGCAATAATGAAATTAAAGAGGGCAAATGGCTGCGTGACGCAAACCGAGGAACGGAGCTTACAGAAAAAACAGTTGGCATTATCGGGTTTGGAAATACCGGAAGCGCGTTTGCAAAATTGTTATCATCTTTTAATACAACCATTCTTGCGTTTGATAAATTTGAATTTGGATTTGCAAAAGCAAACGTGCACGAAGCAAATATGGAGCAAATTGCGCGCTACGCAGAAGTGATCAGTTTACATGTTCCGTTAACAGAAGACACGTTTCATCTTGCCAACGATAAATTTTTCAACGCGCTGGAAAAAAAACCATATTTTATTAATGCTTCCCGTGGCAAAGTACACGATACTGCAGCAATCATTAATGCCCTTCAAAACAAAAAAATTTCCGGTGCCGCGCTTGATGTTTTGGAAAATGAAAAGTTGGATATTTATTCTGCCGACGAAAAAAAACAATTGGATTGGTTGTTGAACCAACCCAATGTTATCATCACCCCGCATATTGCAGGTTATAGTCAGGAAGCATTTTATAAAATGGCAAAAGTGCTATTAGATAAACTGGGAATATGATGTGTTGAATTGAGCAATTGATAAATTGTTGGGTTATTACTTTAAAATTTTCTCATAATTTTAGATTACGAGTTTTTGAAAAACCTTTTCTATGAATAAAATTATTTTACTTTTCATTCCTATTATTTTAGCAAATAGTCTTTCTTTCGGTCAAATTGCTTATTCAGGTTTTATTGGCAAATATCCAATCGAACTGGTAACCGATATTGCTTCTGACGGCGCTGCAAATGCAGTTTATTTATACAAAAAGTACAACGACCCAATTACTATAGACGCGAAATTGGGAAAAAATACATTGACATTAAGTGAAGTAATAAGAGATTCTACGAGTTTGATATTTGATAATTATGACAGCAAAAAAGATACAATTTTTGGTAAATGGATTGATTCGAAAAACAAAAAAGAACTCAGTATAATTTTAATTAAAAAGTTTGAAATTGATTACGGAAAAAATAAAGAGTGGAAAAATAGGGAATTAATTCAACATGCCTCATTAAAAAATCTATATTTCAAATTGCTTATTTCAAAAAA
>DATHPY010000144.1:0-3790 GCA_035483315.1 Puia sp.
TGTGCATCGTATCAACAGGACTAAATTCATTAAACTCGCGAATTATTTTTTTTGCTCGAGCCGTAAACTGAACTGAATCGGATGCAACCCACCAGCCTTTTAAATTGCCCTGCGCATCATACTGTCTTCCTTGGTCGTCAAAACCGTGAGTCATTTCATGCCCGATAGTTGACGCAGCAGCGTAACCATAAACAAATGCATCATCAAGATCTTCATCTTTTTTTCCGGGAACTGCAAAAATTCCGGCAGGCAAAACAATTTCATTATTGCTCGGGTTGTAATAAGCATTATAAGTTTGCGGAGTCATTCCCCATTCGGTTCTGTCAACCGGTTTTCCCAATTTATTTATTTCATAATTGGACCACCATTCGTTGGCTTTTTCCATGTTGGTTACATACGGCGCTTTTTCAATCTGCATTGCACTGAAATCTTTCCATTTATCAGGATAGCCGACCTTTTTTGTCATCTTGGTTAATTTGTCAATGGCTTTCTTTTTTGTGCTGTCGCTCATCCAGGTTAGTTTTTCAATTCTTTCTTTATATGCCTCACGCATGGCTTCCACCATATCACTATAACGTTGTTTTGCTTTTTCGTTGAAATATTCTTTTACAAATAATTGTCCCAACGCTTCACCAATTGCGCCTTCTTCGGAGTCAAGAATTCTTTTCCATCTTGGTCTTGGTTTATCCTGACCACTCAATGATTTGCGGTACTCAAATAAATTATTGAAAGTAGTTGTATCAAGATAAGATGCTAATGAGGACACAAGATGAAAACGCAGATAATTTTTCCAGTCGTTAATGTTTGCTGATTTTAATTCAGTATTCAATGTTGAATAAAATTCAGGCTGACCAATTATTGCGCTGTCTAATTTATTAATACCACTTTCTTTTAAGTAAGATGGCCAATTTATATCAGGCGATAGTTTTTGCAGTGACGCAATGTCCATCTTATTGTAATTTTTATACGGGTCGCGCAGATCGGCAAGTTTGCGGGAAGATTTTGCCAATGCAGTTTCCAACCGGAAAACAGATTGAGCATTTTTAGAAGCTGAAATGCTATCATTGCCCAACTCTCTGAAAGTTTTGTACAAATATTTTTGATAAGCATTTCTTACTGCAACCGATTTTGAATCCGTATTAAAATAATAATCGCGGTTTGGCATTCCAATTCCGCCCTGGTACAATTGATACGCCATAACATCGCTGTTCTTATCATCCTGCGCAATATATTCACCAAACAAACAACCGATGCCTTTTTTATGAAATACTGCAGTAACATGAATAATATCCGGAACAGAATTAATTTTATTGATCAATTCCAGGTCTTCCTTTAACGGCGATAACCCTTGTTTTTCTATAGCAACTGTGTCCATTCCGCTTTGCCAGAAATCAGCCACTTTTTGCGAAACCGTTCCGTGTGCCGCATTTTCTTCAACCGCTTTTTGATTTATATTTTTCAATCTTTCATAAATATCTTCCTGAACCAGGTTACCAACTCCCCAACCACTTTCGTCGGAAGGTATGGGCGTTTTTTTTACCCATCCGCCATTAGCATAATCAAAAAAATCCTTTGAGGGACTTACTGTAGTATCAATATCAGCGGCAAGAAAATCATTGTCGGATTTTGCTGATGAGGATTGATTACAAGAAAAAAAAGTAACTGCAATTACGATGAGTAATAATACAGGAGCAAGTTTCATAAATCAGTTGTTGGTTAAAAAAATGAGGCAATAAATATATTGGATTTTACTGATGAAGAAAATATTTTTTTGATTAATGGGAATTAAGAATCAAGGAGCAAGAGCCAAGGCACAAGCGATATTGATTTATAATTTACGTTTACTGTTGCTCCTTGATTCTTGTCTCTTGTTTCTCGTTGCTTACTTCTTGTTCCTTGAATCTTGATTCTTGACTTCTTGTTTCTTGTATCTTGCGTCCTGATTCTTTATTGATTATGGATAATATTGAATTAAATGTAACTGGCATCATTCGCGAAACACATGATACGGTTTCGGTTTTTTTTGAACCGGTTGGAAACAAAAAGATAGTTTATGAAGCCGGGCAATTCATTACGTTTATTTTTAATCATCATGGCGAAGAATTCAGGCGGTCGTATTCTTTTTCGTCAACCCCGCTGATTGATAATTTTTTTTCTATCACCGTGAAAAGAATTCTGAACGGAGAAATTTCAAGATTTTTTACTGACAAACTTAAAGTAGATAACAAACTAATTGCATTACAACCTGCCGGAAGATTTACCATTTCTACAAATAAAAACTCATCAAGACAGATTTTTTTTATCGCTGCCGGAAGCGGCATTGTCCCTGTTTTTTCTTTGTTGAAAAAAATATTGCATGATGAACCCAAAACGCATGTCGTATTAATTTATCAGAATCATCATGAAGAAGATATTATTTTTCATAAACAGTTGCGGGAAATATTAAAAAGTCATACGCAATTTTCACTGGTGAATTTATTAAGCAAACCGGCGAAAAATAAAAATCCGGAGAAGCTGAATATTTTTTTATTAGAGAAATTAATTGCGGATAAATTCAATACAGATAAAAACACATTATTCTATTTATGCGGACCGGGTTCGTTTATGCGCATGGCACAGTTCACATTAAAATGGATGGGATTTACAGACGAGCAAATAAAGAAAGAAAATTTTACTGTTGATTTTATTCCGTTGCCGCCGTTGATCGCTGACACTTCACCAAAAAAGATCACGATCCATTTTCAGAAAAAAACATTTCATATACAATCCGCTTATCCAAAAAATATTTTACAGGCTGCGTTGGATAATAATATTCAGCTTCCTTATAGTTGTCGCGGTGGAGTTTGTTCAACATGTGTTGCAAAATGTAAAAAAGGAAAAGTGAGGATGAGCAATAACGAAGTACTTACTGAAAAAGATATGCAAAACGGATTGGTGCTGACATGCGTTGGTTATGCAGAAACGGATTTAGAATTGGAGTTTTAAATTCTTGAATAAATCGTGAAACGACAAACGAGAGACATGAAAATTTCACGTTTATCGTTTCACGATTTAAGAAGTCAATTATAATTTTCCGCTTCTAAAAAATCATAAGGATCGATAGAAAAGAAATTATCTTTTTCTAGAGGAGATTCCGCCCATTCCAATTCCAGAAATGATTTTCCTTCTCTGATCTGCCACAGGTAAGATTTTTCTTCAGCTATATTTTTATCAAATATTTCCGGAAGCATTTCCTGCAACAATCCATTCCAGCATGCTTCTTCGAGTTGTTCAATGTCTGTGAGATTATTTGGTTTTGATTCATCTTTTTTAGAAAGTTGCGCAGATGAAAAAGTTGTTCCTGTTATCAGTAAAACTTCTTGTTGTGTAGAATTTTTCATATTCGGTGCTTTTACTATTAGACGCAGGAAATATAAAAATGCAACAATCTGGCAAGAAAAATATTTGTTAAATGCAGACGTTCTTCGCCGTTATTGGTCGCCGACCAACAACAAATTATCTGAACCGGGATTTTAACCTGATTTTCCTTATTCGACTGATAATTTTTTTCAGGATAATCAGACAAATGAGGATAAAATCGTGGTTCAGAGAAAAGTGATGATGAGTATAATCATAATTTTAGAAAATAGTACCAATGCTGAATATAGATTCATCAGTATCTCGCCACAGGCAAGACGACGCAAGGATGATGAATAGGATTACTCAAGCTGGAAACAAAAATAATTTCTCAATGTGAAAATGTACCAATTTCTCAATTGCGCTATTGAGCAATTGTCTAATTGAGCAATTA
>DATHPY010000145.1:0-2517 GCA_035483315.1 Puia sp.
TGGCCCACCCGCATCATTATAAGGCACAGGTAAAATGGTGTTGAACAAATAATGTCCTTCATCATCAGTGAATGTGGTTCCGCGATAACGATATTCGTTTGAAGTATTATCGTAATGGCCGTTGTTGGCGCAATGCCATAATTCTACTTTAGCTTTTTTATATGGAGTTGTGCAATCGTTGTGTTTAACAATGCCACTTAGTTCTACCGATACGCCGGGCTCACCGGGTATAACAAAATTATTCCTCACCGGACTATCGGGGCGATAATAAGGCCCAATAATATCTGTTGTGGTTTCGCAATCACCAATATATTTTTCTCCATCAAACCGAATAAACCCGGAAGCGCTTACAGCTACTGCGCCGAATGCAGCATTTTTAATAAAAGATCTGCGTTGCATACAAGTATGTTTAATAATGATGAAAAAGTTTTCGGTAACGGCGAGGTTTCAGAAGGAGATTTTTTCAGAGGTGCTTATCTGCAATATACTTATTTTGTTATTTTTTTTAAAAATGTATTTTAGAATTATAAAAGTCATCATTTTTTTACTAAACGTTTCTTTTTAACTTTCATAAAGACAACTGAGTAAATATGAAATCGAAAAAATTTATAAGAAGCAATCCGCATTTACCAGTAAGAAATCTTCGCGATACACTTGATTATTACCGCGATATTTTAGGGTTTTACGACGAGTGGACATGGGCAAATAAGAATGGAGAGCTTAAAGATGGCGGAATAAGAAGAGATGATATGCAACTTCTTTTTGGAGAAGATGAAAATTTTATGGAAGCGCACCTGGCTATAATGTGGTTTGTTGAAAACATCGAAGAAATATTTTTAGAATTTCAGAATAAAAATATTAAGATAAAAGACATGCTAAGAACACATGCATATAGTTTGAGAGAATTTGCTTTTATTGATATTAACGGATATTATATTCGCGTAGCAGAGGGAGTTGAGGAAGAATAATATATTTTGAGAATGAGATTGCCACGTCGCGGCAACGCACATGCCAATGCTTCGCTCCTCGCAATAACGTTTACTTTTTCAACAACGAAACAATTCAACTTATAACCATTCAACAATTAAACAATTCAATAATTTCAACGCTTCAACCTATCCTCAATATCCAAATCAAATTCCTTCGCAGTCTCTTTTGCAATTTCATAACCTGCATCTGCGTGTCGTATCACACCAATGCCCGGATCATTGCGCAAAACTCTTTTTAATCTTTGTTCTGCATCATCAGATCCATCAGCAACAATCACCATTCCCGCGTGAATGCTATAACCCATTCCAACTCCACCACCATGATGAAGACTTACCCAACTTGCGCCGCCGGCTGTACTCAACAATGCATTTAATAAAGGCCAATCCGCAACAGCATCACTCCCGTCGAGCATTGCTTCAGTTTCGCGGTTCGGACTTGCAACACTTCCTGTATCGAGATGATCACGACCAATAACTATCGGCGCTTTTACTTTTCCTTTTCGTACTAATTCGTTGAATTCGTGTCCGGCTTTTTCACGCTCTCCTTGTCCGAGCCAGCAAATGCGCGCAGGCAATCCCTGAAACGCAATTTTTTCTTTTGCTAATTTCAACCAGCGTTGCAGCGATTTATTTTCGGGAAACATTTTTGAAATTACTTCGTCAGTAACCGCAATATCATTTGGATCGCCACTCAATGCAGCCCAGCGAAATGGTCCTTTGCCTTCGCAAAATAACGGTCTTATATATGCGGGAACAAAACCGGGAAAAGCGAAACAGCGTCCTGGTTTATAGTTTGGAGTTTGGAGTTTGTTGTTGTCCTCACTTCTCACTTCTAACTTCTCACTTCTCACTTCATATTCCTGCGCTCTTGCTCTGATATTATTTCCGTAATCAAAAGTTATTGCGCCTTTATCCATTAATTGAATCATCAATTGCACGTGGCGATACATGGAGCGATAAGAATAATCCAAATATTGCTGCGGGTTTTTTTCACGCAGAATTTTTGCCTGCTCATAACTTATTTCATGCGGCCAATAACCGATAAGTGGGTCGTGCGCCGAAGTTTGATCGGTGAGTGTATCAGGAATAATATTTCTTTCCAATAATCTTTCTAATAAATTCACAGCATTGCACAACACACTAATACTTTTTGGAATTCCTTGTGCCTTGTATTCTTGTGCCTTGTCAATCGCTTCATCAATATCCAAATATTTTTCATCAAGATATTTTGTTTCGATACGTTTATCAATTCGCCATTCTTCAACTTCTGCAATTAACGCGACGCCTTCATTCATTGTTATTGCAAGAGGTTGCGCACCACCCATACCGCCGAGGCCGGCAGTTACGTTGAGTGTGCCTTTTAATGAACCGTGAGACGTGAGGTGTGAGATGTGAGATGAAAAATGTTTATCAGCAATTGCGGCGTAAGTTTCATAAGTTCCCTGTACAATTCCCTGCGAACCGATATATATCCAACTGCCTGCTGTCATTTGTCCGTACATCATCAATCCTTTTTTTTCGAGTTCAT
>DATHPY010000146.1:0-3485 GCA_035483315.1 Puia sp.
CGGAAGATAAGCGCCGCCAGCAACACATGCGCCCATCACTGCAGCAATTTGTGTAATGCCCATCGCGCTCATGCGTGCGTTGTTGCGAAAGATGCGGCCAAAATGTTCTTTGTCGGGAAAAATTTCATCCTGCATCGGTAAAAAAACTCCGGCGCTGTCAACAAGATAAATAACCGGCAAATTATTTTCCATAGCAATTTCCTGCATGCGTAGATTTTTCTTTCCGGTGATCGGGAACCATGCGCCCGCTTTCACTGTTTGATCGTTTGCAAGAATCACACACTGACGACCGCTCACATAACCAATGCCCGCAACAGTTCCACCAGCAGGACAACCACCTTGTTCTTCATACATTTCATATCCCGCAAATGCACCGATCTCAATAAACGAAGAGTTTTCGTCAACCAGGTAATTAATTCGTTCGCGCGCGGTAAGTTTATTTTTTTCGTGTTGTTTCTCGATCGCTTTTTTCCCACCGCCCAGTGCAATTTTCTCAAGCCGGTTTTTCAATTGGCTTAATGCCATCTTCATTGAATCTTCGTTTTTATTAAATTCCAGGTTCATAGCAAACAATTAAATTAACATGCAATTTATGACGATGCAGTAATATTGACATATTTTTAATGATATGGACAGGAAAAGAAAAATTACCTGGATCGTTCTTATTATCGTCGCGGTTGGCATTAAAATATTCTCTTTTTTTCCAACTGTAGTTGAAAATTATTATTCGTCGGGAATTTATCCTGTTATTTCACGGGCACAAAGAATTTTACTTGGCTGGATACCATTCAGTCTAGGAGATATTTTTTACGCAATCATATTTATCTGGATTCTGGCAAAACTTATTTCTTTTTTACGAAAACTTTTTTGGCGCAGACTAACCCGCGCTTATTTTTTATACGCTGTACGAAGAATTATTTTTTTGTGTTTGTGGATATATATTCTTTTTAATTTAACGTGGGGATTAAATTATAACCGTCTCGGAATTGCTTATCAATTACAGCTCGATGTGAAAACTTATTCCACTGCCGAGTTGAGCGGAATGCTGCAAATGATTGTTGACAGGTTGAACGAGACAGATTCACTTGCGCATATTAAAAGACCGGAATTGAGCAACAAGCATTTTTTATTTAGTGAAGCAATCACTTCATATCACGATCTCGAAAAGCAAAATAATTTTTTTGTGTATCGTTCTCCGTCGGTAAAACCTTCCATATTCAGTTATGCCGGAAATTATCTTGGGTTCACTGGTTATTACAATCCTTTTTCCGGCGAGGCGCAGGTGAACACAACTGTTCCAATGTCCATCGAACCGTTTACAACTTGTCACGAAATGGGACACCAGCTTGGTTATGCAAAAGAAAATGAAGCAAATTTTTCCGGTTATCTCGCTGCAAAATCCTCGGATAATATTGCGTTCAGGTACTCTGTATATTTTGACATGTATATTTATGCCGCGCGCGGTTTGTACGTTCGCGATTCCAATCTTGTAAAAAAATACCGCGATCAGTTGCATCCATCGGTGAGAAATGATTATAAAGAATTGAGAGAATTTTTTAAAAAATATCAAAACCCAATTGATCCTTTTATCAGTAAACTTTACGGAAGATATTTAAAAGCAAACCAGCAACCGCAGGGAATGATGAGTTATGATGAAGTGATCGCGTGGCTGATCGCATATTCTAAAAAATATGGGAAAGAAGCGATTTGAACTGACAATGAGATAATTTGATAATGTGCTAATTTGATGCGCGATGAAGATGTCACAAAAAAACTGAAGTTAGTTTCAAAAACAAAACTATATCTGAACAATCATTAGCAAATTATCACATTAGCTAATTAGTTTTCAAAACTTATTCTTCCACATCATGCTCTCAACAGGTTTGTCAATTTGCCCGCTGTACTTTGCATTTTTTTTCTCGTTGTATTTCACTTCAATTTCGCCGACAACAGGAAAATAAATTAATTGCCCGATCGGCATTCCTTTATAAACTTTTACCGGTTGCTTAACTGAAATTTCCAAAGTCCAGTTGCCGCAAAAACCAACATCGCCTTTTCCGGCTGTGGCGTGAATGTCAATACCAAGGCGGCCTGTGGAAGATTTTCCCTCGAGAAACGGAACATGCGCATGAGTTTCTGTGTACTCATCGGTTACGCCGAGATAAAAAATATGCGGGTACAAAACAAAACCATCTTCCGGAATTTCAAAATAATTGATGAGATTATGTTTTTTGGCATCCAATATGTGTTCAGTATATGTTGCCAGCCATTTTCCGAGATGCACATCATAGGAATTACTGCCTAAACATTCCCTTGAATACGGTACAATTTTGATCGTTCCTTTTTGAATTTCATCAAGAATGCTTTTGTCGCTCAAGATCATTGATATTTTTTATTTGTTCGGTTATTAGTTAATTTGTAAAAATAAATTTTTCATTTTTCATTTTTCGTTTTTCATTCAACACATGCCGCTGTTTTATCAACATAATATTAACGAAGCTACAAAATTGGGTATCTGGCGCATTGAAGAGCCAGAAGATTTTTTTTTGGAGAAAGTTCCGCTGCAAAATAACGTTTCGCATCCGTATAAAAAATTGCAGCATTTGGCTGGCAGATATTTGCTGCCGGTTTTGTTTGAAGATTTCCCCCTGGAAGAAATTGTTATTGCCGATACAAAAAAACCTTTTTTGGAAGATGAGAAATATCATTTTTCCATTTCGCACAGCGGAAACTTTGCTGCAGCAATCGTCAGTTCAAAAAACAGGGTAGGAGTGGATATTGAGTTAATAACATCGCGCATAAAAAATATCTCCGATAAATTTTTAAATGATGAAGAAAAAAAATACATCAGTAGTTTAGATGATGTTCCGCAAGTTCAGCTCGAATTGATAACTGTTTACTGGAGCGCGAAGGAAGCCATATTTAAATGGTACGGAAACGGCGAAATTGATTTCAGGATGCACATGGAAATAACTTCGGTTACACATAACCGTAATAACGGAACACTTGAATGTATTTTTAAAAAAGATGACCCTGTTTCATTAACTGTACACTACCGTTTAATGAATGGTTTTGTTGTTGCCTGGGTTTGTACGTAAACATCACATATCACTTTAGTTATTTAATCATAGATACAAGCATTCTAAATGGGAAAATAGCTGTATTGACGAAAAAAATCAATAAATTTAGTGTTGATTAAGTTGCTTAAACTCTTTGCTTTTTCGGATAAAAAGAATTTTATTAATTGTCTCCATGCTCAACTGCTAACAAGATGACGCGCATAAAAACGGCTGATTTACTGCGACGAAAATTCCTGAAAAAAGATATAATTCCTGGTGTGGCAGGCGAATCAAAACAATCTTTTTTAAGTTTAATGAAGTGGGCTGTCGGTCTTGCGCGCCCATATAAAAAATGGGTATTCATCATTCTCCTGGCGATGTTGATTGAAACGGTAGCAAGTCTTGCAACACCTTGGCCGCTAAAAA
>DATHPY010000147.1:0-2112 GCA_035483315.1 Puia sp.
TACTTTATTATAGGTGCTGAATTTATTCACCCAAAAAGAAAAAAATATTGTGGTGAGAATAATCAAGAAAGTAGCAAGAATAGTTCCTGGCGAAGACAGCTTCCATCTTTTTTGAACAGCGGGCGCGTATTTGTAGATAAAAGCAATGGAATAATAAAACAATGGAATGATCACCACCCAGCGAAGTGTTTTAAAAAGCCATCTCGCTGAATGGCGTTTAATATTCATCCAGGTCAATATATTTTTCAATAATGCATCTTGTGTAACCATAATAATTACAAAACCAATTACAAGAAAAATAACGAGTATAGTGAGTTTGATCGCCATCCATCTTATTTGAAAAAAATTTTGTTGCGTATTATAGATAAGCGATTTATTGAAGGAACGCATAATGCCAAGCATTGCATTGGAAGAATAAAATATAGCTAACAAAAAACCAAAAGACAATAAACCACTGCGCGGTTTATTTAAAAAATCTATCAAAAAATTGCTTACTAACGTATACGTATTTTGATTGGGTGTGATATCTTTTGTAAGAAGAAGCAGCTGATGAGTTATTTCTTTTGAAATGGGGAAATAAGGAATTAACGTACAAAGAAAAATTGCGGCAGCAGGAATTGCAGTAAGAAAGCTGAATGAAATTGAACGCGCGCGATCGTTCAAACCAACTTTCTTAATCTGATTAAAAAAAAACTTCGTCACATCATATAACGGAACACGGTCAAAGCCCGGTAAAATAATTTTCTGGGATTTTGATTCAGCAAAACGAAATATTGCGGAATGATAAATAATTTTTTCAACTCTTGTCATTACAGAAAATAAATTTCAAAATCATTTGTTTCCACTTGAATCTTTCGCTTTATTCATTTCATTATCCAATGCGCGCTGATATTCTTTTGCATATTTAATATGCTGATCATAGGTTTCTGAAAAATTAGAATAGCCCGAAAAATCCGGTTTCGCCACAAAGTACAAATAGTTTGTTTTGGGTGCGTTTATAACTGCGTCTAAAGTTTGAATGGAAGGTGTGCAAATAGGACCTGGCGGCAAACCTTCATGCGCATACGTATTGTATGGAGATTCGGCAGAAAGATATTTATCGTAAATACGTTTCAATTCAAAATTTCTCATTGCGTATTTCACTGTGGGATCTGCAGCAAGTTTCATTTTTTTATTTATCCGGTTAAGATAAACGCTTGCAATTTTGCTTTTATCTTCAAGCTTATTTGTTTCTTCTTCAATAATAGATGCGAGTATATATGCCGTTGCCGGTGTTAATCCGTGCTCATCCGCGCGTTGTTTTTTTTCTGCAGTCCAGTATTCATTATGTGCGGAAAAAAATTTTTTTAAAATTCTTGATGGAGTTGTATTCCAGAAATAGGTGTATGTATTTGGAAAAACAGCAGTCATTATTGTATTGGAATCAAGATCATAATTTTTTAAGGAATCATTATTTTCCAGGTAGTTCATAAACGAAGCGGAGTCACATTCAAAATGTCTGCCGACAAGCGAAGCCAGATCTTCTTTAGTTCTCAATTTAGTAATAGTAAGATTTACCGGAACTTGTTTTCCATTGCGCAACATTCGTAAAATGGTAATTAGATTTTCGCCTTTTTTAATTTCATATTTTCCTGCTTTTACATTTTCGGGATAATCAAATCGTTTCGCAAGCCATTTAAAGAAAAAAATATTTTTAAGCGTATTATTTTCATCAAGGGAATCAACTACCTGCTCATAGGTTGCCCCGGTTTTTATGTAAAAAAAATATTTATCGCCTTTGAATGATGTAGCAGAGCCAAAAAATTCCCAACCGATAAAAGATACCAGGATGAGCAGGATGATAATGGAGAAAAGTAAAATTTTCTTCTTCATAGGTAAACACTATTGAGCATCAAAATAATAAAAAACCCTGCCATTACTAAGGCAGGGCGAATATTTTTTTAATAATTTATTTTATGGCTTGGGATTTTGTTGCTGAGAAGCGGGCGCTTGTTGCTGTGTATTAGTAGCATTTGGTCTTACATCACGCACCTGGATAGCAGTTGCCCTTGGAATAAATAAAGCAGAGAAAAGACAAAGCACACCAACAACTATTGCTAATGTCCAGGTTCC
>DATHPY010000148.1:0-5247 GCA_035483315.1 Puia sp.
AAGAAAGTAATAAAAGATATCACTATTTATTATCACAAGGTGTAACAGGATTGAGTGTCGCTTTTGATCTTCCCACACAAATTGGTTACGACAGCGATCATGCCCTTGCCGAAGGTGAAGTTGGAAAAGTTGGCGTTGCCATAGATTCATTGGAAGATATACAAACGCTTTTTTCAGGAATAAAGCTGGAAGACATTACCACATCCATGACGATCAATGCCACAGCTTTTATTTTACTGGCTTTTTATGTTACGCTTGCAAAACAACAAGGCGCAGATCTGAAAGAAATTTCAGGTACCATTCAAAATGATATTTTAAAAGAATATGCCGCGCGCGGAACATATATTTATCCGCCGAAACCTTCCATGAAGATCATTACTGATATTTTTGAATGGTGCGGAAATGAATTACCCAAATGGAATACCATTTCTATTTCTGGTTATCACATCCGCGAAGCCGGAAGCACGGCCGTTCAGGAAATTGCGTTTACATTAAGTAACGGCAAAGCATACGTAAAATCTGCGTTGGAGAAAAAAATGAATATTAATTCATTTGGAAAGCGGCTTTCTTTTTTCTTTAATGCGCATAATAATTTGTTTGAAGAAATTGCAAAATTCCGTGCGGCAAGAAGAATGTGGGCAAAAATTATGAAGGATCTCGGCGCAACCGATGATAAAGCAATGATGATGCGTTTTCACACACAAACTGGTGGCAGCACATTGACAGCGCAACAACCGTTAAATAATATTGTAAGAGTTACCACACAAACATTATCCGCTGTCTTAGGCGGAACACAATCTTTACACACAAATGGTTATGATGAAGCGATGAATTTACCAACTAAAGAAGCTGCAAGAATTGCTTTGCGAACGCAGCAAATAATCGCGTATGAAAGTGGCGTTACTTCTACAATTGACCCTCTTGCGGGCAGTTATTTCATCGAATCGCTGACTGATGAAATTGAAAACGGGGCATGGAAAATAATTGACAGAATTGATTCAATGGGCGGAAGTGTTCATGCAATTGAACAAGGTTTTATTCAGAATGAAATTGCAAAAAGCGCATATCAATATCAACATAAAATTGAATCAAAAGAAAAAATTATTGTAGGTGTAAATAAATTTGAAGAAACAGAAAATAGCACTGCTCCAGCTTTCAGGGTTGATGATTCTATCCGAAAAGTACAAATTGAGAAATTAGTTGCTCTTCGTGAAAGGAGAAATAATGATCTGTGTAAAAACTTAACACAAACTTTACATGATAAAGCCGTGTCAGGCGAAAACCTTATGCCTTCAGTGCTTGACGCTGTAGCAAATTACTGCACCTTGGGCGAAATTGCCGATACATTACGAGATGTTTTCGGTGAATACAAATAATTTTTAAAAAAAATAAGTGTCTGATTAACATTTTTAAAATAATTTATTTATTTTTGATGAGACGATTCCGTTTTCAACTTCTTCCAACTAAGTTTTTATTCAGCCAAAAATTGCCATTTAAGTATTTGAGAAATCTTTTTCTCATTTAATCATATTAGTTTTGAATGGCTACCTCAGGGTAGCGCGAGGGCAATTTCTATTGCCCTCTCTTTTTAAGATTTCGTTTGCATTAAAAAAACCTTACTTCACCGACACATCCGCCTTATATTCCGTTTGCGTAAAAGCAGTTTTTCATTTTTTCTTTTTGGCATCAATTTGGTCTATTAATCATTAGACTTTGCCTGTTAGCAAAGTGATTTTAAATTATAAAAAAATTACAATGAAAAAAATTATCGCAGGTATTGCAGTAGTCATTGCAGTATTTTCCGTTTCATCTTTATATGCGCAGCAAGGCGGCGGAAGAATGGATCCCGCTGCAATGAAACAAAAATTAAAAGATGATCTGAAGCTTACTGACGTGCAAGCTGATTCCGTTGTTGCAATAAGCCAGGAATTTCGTCCGAAAATGATGGATATTCGTAACGACCAGACATTAAGCCAGGATGATAAAAGAGCAAAATTCACGGACCTCAGAGCACAACAAGATAAAAGAGTACAAGCCGTCTTAGGTGATGATCTTTTCAAAAAATACCAGGATTGGCAAATGAAGAATCGTCCGCAAAGAGGTGGTGGAAATGGCGGTGGCGGTGGAAACGGAAATCAGTAATGAAATTCCTATACGAAAAACGTGTATGCTTTTGATTTTACAAAAGGCCGTCAGAAATGATGGCTTTTTTTATTTTCTCGCAGATTGCGCAGATGTTCACAGATAAATACAAATAAACAACTCATAAAGTTTATCTTGCGGCACGTCATACCTCATACTTTCTTCTTCTCCTTTGCCCATGTGTCTTTCAACGTGACTGTGCGGTTAAAAACCATTTTTTCTTCGGAACTAGTTTTATCAAGACAAAAATATCCTTTGCGGATGAATTGATAACGCTCACCAAACTTTGCATTTTTTAAAGAAGGTTCGCAGTACGCAGATTTAATAATTTGCAATGAATCAGGATTGATATATTCTTTAAAATCTCCTTCTTCATTTGATGGATCTTCCACACAAAATAAACGATCATACAAACAAATTTCAGCAGTAATTGCGTGTTTGATACTTACCCAATGCAAAGTTCCCTGTACTTTAATTCCGGATGTATCGGCGCCACTTTTACTTTCGGGGAGATATGTACACCTGAGCTCTGTAATATTTCCGTTTGCATCTTTGATCACTTCATCGCACTGAATAATGTATGCACTTTTTAACCGAATCTTTTGTCCGGGCGCTAAACGAAAAAATTTCTTTGGCGGATTCTCCATGAAATCTTCCTTCTCAATATATATTTCATTGCTGAATGGAATTTCGCGGTAAGTTTTTTCTTCAACTTCGGGATTATCTTCACTTGTTATTAATTCGACATCGTTTGGATAATTTGTTATCACCACTTTTAAGGGATCAAATACCACCATTTTTCTTAATGCAATTCTATTAAGATGCTCACGAATGCAAAACTCCAACAGTGACATATCAATCAGGTTGTCTCTTTTTGACACTCCAATTTTATCTGCAAACATCCTGATGCTTTCCGGAGTATAACCTCTGCGACGAAACGCGCTGATGGTTGGCATTCGCGGATCATCCCAACCAGTCACTTGTTTTTCATTTACTAGTTGCAATAATTTGCGTTTACTCATCACCGTGTATGTCATATTCAACCGCGCAAATTCATATTGTTGAGATGGAAATATTTCTAAGTTTTCAATGAACCAATTATATAATGGACGATGAGTAACAAATTCAAGCGTGCAAATGGAATGAGTAATGTTTTCGATAGAATCACTTTCTCCATGAGCGAAATCATACATCGGGTAAATACACCATTTGTCATCTGTGCGATGATGATGCGCATGTTTGATGCGATACATAATAGGATCACGCAATTGCATATTTGGAGAAGACATATCTACTTTTGCACGCAAAACTTTTTCTCCATCTTTAAACTTACCGTTACGCATATCCGAAAACAACTGAAGATTTTCTTCCACACTTCTTTCGGAAAATTTATTTCTTTTTCCAGCTTCTGTTGGCGTTCCTTTTTGCGTCGCAATTTCTTCGCTGCTGCTGTCGTCGACATACGCCAATCCTTTTTTAATAAGCTTCACGGCAAATTCATATAACTGTTCAAAATAATCTGATGCATATAATTCATTCGCCCATTCAAAACCAAGCCAGCGAATGTCTTCTTTAATACTATCAACATATTCGGTTTCTTCGGTTGTTGGATTTGTGTCATCAAATCGCAAATTGGTTTTGCCGCCATATTTTGATGCTAATCCAAAATTTAAACAAATAGATTTTGAATGACCAATATGCAAATAACCATTTGGCTCCGGTGGAAAGCGCGTGAGTATAGTTTTATATTTTCCCGTCTTCAGATCTTCTTCAACGATCTCTTCAAGAAAATTCAGCGATTTTTCTTCCTTTTTTATTTCATCCATGTTTCAATTCTTTGAGAACTGCGAATTTACGGCATGTTGTCGTTAATTGATAATTGAAAATGGATAATTGATAATTATTAGAAACAAATATTTCGAATCATGGACCGGGATTCCTGAGATCTGTGAAATGTTTTAATCCCGCTGATCTGAGTTTCAGACTACCGCTCAATAGAATTATTACTGCACAAGAGTGCGACGGAACGATGTTCATTATTGATCAAATGCCGGAAACAAAAATTAATTGCAACCTAAAAATTCGCAAAGCTTCAATTCCAGGTCGGTGCCGCGCAGATTTTTTGCAACAATTTTTCCGGTTGGATCAATTAAAAAATTTTGCGGGATGGAAATGATGTGATATTTCACAGCGACATCATTGTTCCAGAATTTCAAATCGCTAACATGCGTCCAGGTTAGGTTATCTTCTTTGATTGCCTGCAACCACGGATCACGACTTTTATCGAGCGAAACACTGAGGATAGTAAAATTTTTTTCTTTGAATTTATTATACGCAATAACTACATTCGGATTTTCCATACGGCACGGATGACACCAACTCGCCCAAAAATCAACGAGTACATATTTTCCTTTGAAGGATGAAAGTGATACTGGTTTTCCCTGCGGATCGTTTTGTGTGAATTCAAGTTGAGTTCCGACAGCTCCTATTTTTTCAGTCGCAATTTCCTGCCTCAAATATTTGCCAAAAAAACCATTTTGTATTTCGGGAGCAAGGGTATTTAATCTTCTCTCTAATAAAAAAACATCGTCAGAAAGCTTGATCAATGCGGCTATTATAAAAGCGCTGACATACGACGATTTTTTTCTTTGAAGAAACTCACCTTCGGAAGTTTCTATTTGCGCGATCACTGAAAAATATTCTTTCATAACCGGATCTTCTTTGGAAATGCCGGGCGACGCATTTATAGTTTGAGCCAATTTGTTAAGATGCAAAATTTGTGGATTAAAGATTTGTTGAAACTCCATAAAATCATTGTTGGATGGAGAACCTGTAATTTTTAAGTTTTGCAGTTCATTAATATTTCCCGTTATTGAAATATTATCGTTGCCGATAAACAGATCGATCTTTTTTTGCACTGCCGGAAAGTTTATTTCGTACAGATTTGGTTCTGCTACTTTGCCTATCAGCATAAATTTGCCGGATTGCACAAACCCCTTTGCAGCTGTGTCCACAGCGTTATTAATATTGATCATGAATATCGCCGAATTTTCCGGCAAGCCCTGCACATTTCCGTTAATTGTCAATTGCGATTGCGCGGAAATT
>DATHPY010000149.1:0-11486 GCA_035483315.1 Puia sp.
GAAGCGGCGGCGCAGGCGGACAAAATGTAAATAAAGTAGAAACTGCAGTTCGGTTAACCCATAAACCAAGTGGAATAATTGTAGAATGTCAGCAGGCGCGCACGCAGGGAGAAAATCGCGAAAAAGCAATGACCATGCTTAAAGGCAAGCTTTACGAAGAAGAAATGCGCAAACGTGAAGCCATAAAAAATGCGGCAAACTCAACCAAGAAAAAAATCGAGTGGGGTTCGCAAATACGCAGTTATGTTTTTCATCCTTATAAAATGATCAAAGATCACCGCACAGATTATGAGGTTGGTAATGTACAACCCGTAATGGATGGCGAGTTGGATGGATTTATTAAGGCGTATTTGATGAACGAAAAAGAAACAGAAAAAGAATAATTATTTTTGGTACGGGCATTTGTTCTCTATGGAAAATCGTTGCGTCGCAATCCATTCGTCGGCATTGCTACTATTGAGCTGTGATCTTAGCCGCAGAGCATTGAGAGAACCGCAGAGAATCTCTGTGAAACTCTTTACCTCTGTGTTCCTCGTGGCAAAATTTTAACTGATTATATCATCATAACAAATCTGCGATCTATCAAAATTTCAATGTTGAATATTCCCCTACGTCAGACTAATGACCTTATAGTTCATACTTCATACTTATCTTTGTAGATTAAATTTTTTACCATGAGCCTCGGATATTTCAGTTATCCTCTTCCGCAAAACGAAAACGTTTTGGATTACGCGCCAAAAAGCAAAGAAAAAGAAACGCTGAAAAAAACATTAAAGGAATTAAAAAGTCAGCAGCAGGATATTCCCATGTTCATTGACGGTAAAGAAGTGCGAACAGGCAAAAAAACTTCACTTCATCCTCCGCATGAAATTGCGCACACATTAGGTCATTTTCATGAAGGCAATGAGCGGCACGTTAAGCAGGCAATTGACGCTTCATTAAAAGCAAAAGAAAATTGGGCAAATCTCAGTTGGGAAAATCGCGCAAATATTTTTTTAAAAGCAGCTGATCTTATTTCTTCCAAATATCGTTCGTACATGAACGCAACAACCATGCTCGGTCAAAGCAAAAATGCATACCAGGCAGAAATAGATTCGGCGTGCGAGATAATAGATTTTCTCCGTTTCAATGTTCATTTTTTAAGTGAGATATATAAACAACAACCAATCAGTTCTACGTATATCCATAACCGTTTGGAGTATCGTCCGCTGGAAGGATTTGTTCTTGCCATAACACCGTTTAATTTCACTGCCATCGGCGGAAATTTGCCAACGTCTGCAGCAATGTGCGGCAATACAGTTGTGTGGAAACCTGCTCACACACAAATTTTCGCGGCGCAAATGTTCATGCGCATTTTAAAAGAAGCTGGTTTGCCAGATGGCGTTATTAATCTTGTTTATGTTGACGGTCCAACACTCGGTGATATTTGTTTCAGTCATCGTGATTTTGCCGGTATTCATTTTACCGGTTCAACAACTGTGTTTAATAATATCTGGAAAACAATTGGAGAAAATATTCATCTGTATAAATCTTACCCAAGAATTGTTGGCGAAACCGGCGGAAAAGATTTTGTGCTCGCTCACAAAAGTGCTGATGTTGATATTTTAGTAACTGCATTATTGCGCGGCGCATTTGAATTCCAGGGACAGAAATGCTCTGCCGCATCGCGCGCATATATTCCGTCCAATATTGCTGAAGAAGTAAAAAAGAAACTGGTAGCCGGAGTGAAAAGTTTTAAAATGGGAAACGTAGAAGATTTCTCCAATTTTATTAATGCGGTGATTGATGAAAAAAGTTTTGATAAGATCAAGTCATATATTGACGCTGCAAAAAAAGATAAAAAAGCGGAAATTTTAGTTGGCGGAAAATGTGATAAATCGAAAGGATATTTTATTCAGCCCACAATCATTGAAGCAAAGGATCCAAAATATGTAACCATGTGTGAAGAAATTTTTGGACCAGTGTTGACTATTTATGTTTATCCCGCAAACAGTTTTGAAAGAATATTAGACGTTGTTGATTCAACATCTCCTTATGCTTTGACGGGTTCAATAATTGCGCAGGATAGAAATGCGGTAGAATTGGCAACTCACAAACTTCGCCATGCAGCTGGTAATTTTTATATTAATGATAAACCAACCGGAGCTGTTGTGGGCCAACAACCATTTGGCGGCGCACGTGCAAGTGGAACGAACGATAAAGCAGGTTCAATTTTAAATTTATATCGCTGGCTAAGTGCAAGAACAATTAAGGAAACATTTATTCCTGCGGCAGACTACGGATATCCATTCCTGTTAGAACCATAGTATCGCAAACAATCGTCTCATAATACCATTGTCAATTTAAAAAATCGCTGCTATCTTAGTGCATCTTTTAAATCAAAAAGATAATAGCTTATGAAAAGATCGATTCTGCTGCTGACCGCGACCATTTCATTTTTTCTTACTCAATCCCAAATAAATTTCGGCGTTAAAGCCGGACTCAATTTGGCTAATGCAACAGGGTCGGGTGCAACGGGTAGCACCACCAGGGCAAATTTTCACGCGGGCGTTTTAGCTCAAATTCCGATTAATGATATGCTTGGTATTCAGCCGGAAATAATATATTCAGGACAGGGAGCAAGAGCCAGTTTTGCCGACGGATCAGGCGGCACAATATCCGGCACTCATAAATTGAGTTATATTAATGTACCTGTACTTTTTAAATACACATCATCCTCAGGTTTTCTTGTTGAAACTGGTCTACAAGTTGGTTTTTTAATAAGTGCAAAAGCTTCGGTAAGCGGAATAAATGCAGATGAAAAGAATAATTTTAAATCAACTGATTTCTCCTGGGCTTTTGGAGTTGGATTCATGTCATTAATGAATATAGGAATTGACGCGCGGTATAATTTAGGACTCACCAATATTGAGAACTCAGCTAACGGCGGCAGTACAGGCATAGTTAAAAACAGTGTAATTCAGATTGGCGCATTTTATTTGTTTGGTGAGCCAAAGAAAAAATAAACGCATTTTGGTTATCTGCAAATTTTCACAATCCGGCTTTAAATGATAGGTTTTCTGCTTTCGGGTATTTAAACTATCATGATAAAACTGCGGAAAATACGGTCAATTACCATAAATAATTTAATTATTTATTTTCCTGCGGATAAGTTTTAAATTCAAAAAATGACTCATATCTTAGCGCATCATTTAACCCAAAATATTAAACTTATGAAGAAGAAATTGTTGATTCTTGCCGTTTTATTTATTTCCATTATTTCAGTTAATGCCCAATCAAAATCTAGCGATGGATTTGTTTTTGGTGGTGGTGTAAACGTCGGATTACCTCTCGGTGATTTTGGTGATGGCTGGTCATTTGGTATTGGTGTAAAGTTACAGGCTGAGAAAATGTTTACCGACCAGGTTTCTGGAATCGCATCTATTGGCTATACTGATTTTTTTGGAAAAAGTACGACTTTAGATTTTGGTAACGGACCAGAAACGTACAAATATCCAAGCTTCGGACTTATTCCTATTTTAGTTGGTGGCCGTTATTATTTTTCACCTACTTTTTTTGCCGGCGTTCAAATTGGCCTTGGCATTGGAACCGGTGGTAGCGGAAGCAGCACTGGCTTTGACTATCAACCACAGGTTGGTTATAACGCAGATGCTTATAAAATTGTACTTGGATACAATGGAGTTTCGCAAACTGGTTATACTGCAAACCATCTTGATCTTTCTTTTGTTTACAAATTCGGTGGTGGTAAATAAATTATCAATTGCATAAAATTTTTAAGGGCTGAATTTTTCAGCCCTTTTTTATTTTTACAGGAATAATTTTTAAAAATCATTTTAATAATAACTCGTAATTATTCGATTAAATAAAGAAAAAATAATAAAAAAATCATTAACGCAATTCTCAAAATCAGTTTATCTTCACGCATCTTTTAACCTTAAATTTTACTTATGAAAAAGCAATTATTAATTGTTGCCATTTTATTTTTTTCTATCAGCGCTGTTAGTGCACAATCAAATTCCAATCAATCTTTTGTTATCAGTGCAGGAGTTAACCTGGGATTACCTGCAGGTGATTTTCATGATGGATATTCGTTTGGAGCCGGCGTAGAATTACAAGGCGAGTATATGTTTAGTGACCAGTTTTCCGGAGTAGGATCAGTTGGTTACACAGAATTTTTTGGCAAAACGGAAACAGCTACCATTGGCGGTCAAACATTTAGTGCAAAAGCGCCTAATGTTGGGTTAATTCCAATTTTAGCAGGCGCTCGCTTTTATCCATCAACTAATTTTTTTGTGGGCGCTAAAATCGGTTATGGTATTTTCACAAATACAGGAAGCAGCAGCGGTAACAGCGGATTTGATTATTGTCCTCAGATTGGGTATAACGCAGACATGTTTCAACTCGTACTAAGCTACAACTCAGTTTCAATAACTGGTGAAACGCTTAGCCATTTAGGACTTTCATTAATTTTTAAATTGAATAGTGGTAAATGATTAATTCAATAGCTTGCATTTTTAAGGGCCGATAAACTCGGACCCTTTTTTTATTTTATTTCCACTTCGCTTCTATTTACTTTTATAAAAATTATTTTTTGAAAACGATCCTCAGCGGGCAGCAACTATCATTTGTTATTCAACGGTTGAGCAATCAATTGCTGGAAAATCATGTCAACCTGGAAAATACAGTGCTTATTGGCATTCAGCCAAGGGGAATTTTTTTTTCAGATAGAATTGTTGCAGAGTTAAAAAAACAAATGTCAACTCAAATTTCCTATGGCAAACTCGACATTACTTTTTACCGTGACGATGTGCGGCAAGGTTTGCATACCATCAACCAAACAAATATTCCTTTCTCCATTGAAAATAAAAATGTGATTTTGATTGATGACGTTTTGTACACCGGCAGGACTATCCGCGCCGCGCTCGACGCGCTGCTGGATTTTGGCAGACCTTCAAAAGTTGAACTTTGCATTTTGATTGACAGAAAGTTCAGTCGCGAACTACCAATACAAGCCGATTATGTTGGTAAATCCATTGACTCCATCATTTCGCAAAAAGTAAAAGTTTTTTGGAAAGAAAAAGATGATAAGGAAGAAGTGGCGTTGGTGTAGAAATAAGCTAATGTGATAATTTGCTAACAAAGAATAAATCATTTTATAATTTTGAACAGCACATTATCAAATAAGCTAATTATCACATTTTTCCTCTAACTTCGCTCTTTAATGCAACTAAGCTCCCGACATCTTCTAGGCATTAGAGATCTCACTGCTACCGATATTCAACTTATTTTAGACACTGCCGCTCAATTCAAAGAAGTTTTACAACGACCAATAAAAAAAGTTCCAACGCTTCGCGATGTTACCATCGTAAATCTTTTTTACGAAAATTCCACGCGGACAAGAATTTCATTTGAGCTTGCAGAAAAAAGATTATCCGCCGACACGATAAATTTTACTGCGTCCGCTTCATCAGTTTCAAAAGGTGAAACGTTGTTGGACACAGTAAATAATATTTTATCCATGAAAGTGGATATGGTGGTAATGCGACACAGCGCAAGCGGCGCTCCGCATTTTTTAGCGAAACATATTCCCGCGGCAATTATAAATGCCGGCGATGGAATTAATGAACATCCTACGCAGGCATTGCTCGATGCGTTTTCAATTCGTGAAAAACTTGGTGAACTCAACGGAAAAAAAGTTGCTATTATCGGCGACATCATGCATTCCCGCGTGGCGCTAAGTAATATTCATCTGCTAAAAAAAATGGGCGCAGAAATAACAGTGGTTGGCCCTCCTACTTTAATTCCGAAATATATTCATGAAGCATTTAGTGTGCGTGTGGAATACAATTTAAAAAAAGCTTTGGAATGGTGCGATGTCGCAAACGTGTTGCGCATTCAATTAGAAAGACAAAACCAGGTTTTGTTTTCTTCGCTGCGTGAATATAGTCTTGCTTATGGTGTTAGTAAAAAATTATTAGATGGCCTGAACAAAGAAATAATCATCATGCACCCGGGACCAATTAATCGTGGTGTGGAATTGGATAGCGATGCGGCAGACAGTAAACAATCAATAATTTTGCAGCAAGTGGAAAATGGTGTTGCTGTACGTATGGCGGTTTTATATTTACTTGCAGGCGGAAAAGCGGAAAGTTAATTTACGATGTACGATTTTGGATTTACGATTTGTTGATTTTTGGATATTCATTACTGTTAGTTGTAAGTGTTTATTTTGCTGATTGAAATACGGACTGAAGTAGAATAATGAACCAGTGGCACAAGAGTGCGACGCAACGATGCTTAATAGGATTACAGAAGCTGGCTACAAAAAAAATTGGCAATTGATAATTAAGAATTGATAATTAATAAGGCGAAATACAACTAAAGAAATCATAAATCTAAAATCGTAAATTTTATGCAGCGCATTGCATTATTCCCCGGAACATTTGATCCGATCACGATTGGACATTTGGATATAATTGACCGATCACTCCCATTGTTTGATAAATTAATAATCGGCATTGGAAGAAATGCAAATAAAGAACCGATGTTTTCTGAAGAGCAGCGCAAAGGCTGGATCAAAGAAATTTATAAAGGAAATTCAAAAGTTGATGCGATAGTTTATGACGGATTAACGATAACCGCCTGTGAAGAAGTTGGCGCTAATTTTATTTTGCGCGGTATTCGTTACGTAAATGATTTTGAATATGAAAAAGCAATTGCTGATATGAATCGCGCGCTGAATAAAAATATTGAAACTGTTTTTCTTACCTGCCTGCCGCAATATACTTCTGTCGCATCTACATTGGTGCGCGATGTGTTGCGTAACGGCGGTGATGTTACGCCTTTTGTTCCGAAAATTGTTTCAGATTCTATACAGAAAAAAAAATAATGCATGTCTATTTGGTTTCATGAGAATATTAGCGTTGATCAAATTCAATCTTTTGGAAAGAACACAATGGTTGAACATATCGGTATTGAGTTTATTGAAATAGGAGAAAATTATATTAAAGCTAAAATGCCTGTTGATCATCGTACAGTTCAGACTTATGGATTGTTACATGGCGGCGCTTCTGTAACATTGGCTGAAACGATTGGCAGTATTGCTTCTGCATTAATTATTGACAGAGAAAAATTTTATTGCGTTGGATTGGAAATTAACGCTAACCATATTCGCAGCGCGACAAAAGGTTTTGTGATCGGAACTGTTTTGCCGCTTCACATTGGAAACCTCACGCACGTTTGGGAAATTAAAATTCATGATGACGAAGAAAAATTACTTTGCGTCAGTCGTATTACTGTTGCAATAATAAAACGTGATCCGAACAGATCATTTCCAAATTAGCAAAAGGCGTCTTTGCATCAAGGCGTCAGACGGCTACCACAGTAAAATTGAATAAATTAGAATGTTTGCAGCCGTCAGACGCCTAAATCGGCAGCTTGCAGCACATCAACAATTGACGGATACGTATTATTAAGCAATGAAGAAATTTTATTTTCGGTTACCCATTGCAGTTTGGTTATTTGTTCTTCCAGTTGCGGTATTAAATCCTGCCCGCTTTTTGTTTGCATGTTGAACCAATGAGATTCTTTTAAACAATGCTTTCCGTTTTCATCGTAAGTATGATAAGTTGTGGTTAACGGAGATTTGAGTTTAACATTTTTCAATCCTGTTTCTTCTTCCACTTCACGAACCGCACATTGTTCGATAGTTTCACCTTTATCTAATTTTCCCTTTGGCAGATCCCATTTGCCGCGGCGATAAATAAAAAGCAGTTCATCTTTTTCGTTCTTAACTAATCCCCCACCCGCTTTAATAGTGATAAATTTTTTCCAGAATGCTTTTTTTAATTTTTCCAGGTCGCTATGAAAAAAGACGCCGGCATGAATTTTTTGCAAATGCATTTCATGAATAATAGAATTGATTGAAGGCGTAGAAAATTCATCCATAAATATTGCATCGTCGTGATGAATATATTTATTGATCTCTTCGTTTATTTCATCACATAAAAAAAGTGGTCTGTTGTCGAAATAAATTTTGATGAACATAAGGGCCAAGATACAAGTTTCAAGGTACAAGAAGACAAGATTCAAGGCACAAGTCTTGAATCTTGTTTCTTGATTCTTGCTCCTTGTTTCTTTATCTTCGCGCTATGACCAACGAAAAAGCTGTTGCGGAAAAATTATTACAGATAAATGCGATAAAATTAAATCCTGCTAATCCATTTACCTGGGCTTCCGGCTGGAAAAGTCCGGTGTATTGTGATAACCGCAAAGCGCTCTCTTTTCCATATATCCGCGATTTTATAAAATCCGAAATGTGCAATATTATTTTTGAAAAATTCCCTGATGCAGAATTACTCGCGGGTGTTGCCACAGCAGGAATTGCATGGGGAGCGATGGCAGCCGATCAACTCAAATTGCCGTATGTATATGTGCGTTCAAAACCGAAAGATCATGGTTTGGGAAATCAGATTGAAGGATTTTATGAACAAGCGCAAAAAGTTGTTGTTATTGAAGATCTGATCTCGACCGGCAAAAGCAGTTTGCAGGTTGTTGATGTTTTGAAACAATCGGGCTTGCAGGTTATTGGAATGGTTTCTATTTTTACTTATGGATTTGATGTTGCGCAAAAAGCATTCACCGATGCGGGAATTGTTTACGCCTCATTAACAAACTATGAAACGCTGGTGCAACTGGCAATTGAAAAAGGAATAGTTTCTGCAGAACAGGAAAAGATTTTGTTAAACTGGCAAAGTAACCCTGCAGAATGGAAGTTGCAATAACACGAATTAAAGGCGTCTGACGGCTTGCATGAAAAATTAAAATTTAATCGCTCTGGCATAGCCGTCTGACGCCTGTTTTATAATTCGTAAAAATTCGTGTAATAAAATAGAGATAATAAAAATAAAAAAATTGAAATATGAAAAAGATGTCATTGCTCACGCTCTTACTGTTATGCATAACTGTATTTTCATTCGGACAGCTAATTAAAACAGCAACGATCAAACTTCCGACTGTTCAATGCCAGGAATGCAAAGAAAGGATCGAAAATTTTGTCAGTCATGAAGACGGCATTCAAAAATTTGTTGTTGATTATAAAAGAAAAACTGCAAAAGTAACTTATATCACTGATCGTATTAACATAGAAACAATAAGAACAGATATTGCAAATGCCGGTTACGATGCAGATGATGTTACGGCAAATCCTGAAGCATATCAAAAATTACCCACCTGCTGTAAAAAACCTGAAGATGGCGGAGGACATGGGAAAAAGAATTGATAGCAAGTGTGAGGTATGAAATATGAAGTATGAATTCGGAATTGCTAATTCTTAATTAAAAAGTGCATCTTACTTTTTCTGCTTTTTTGTTTTAGAAGATTTTGCTTTGTCATTAAATTCAAGACAAAGATTTATCCAATAATCAAATTCTTTTTTTGATCTGATCGCATCCTGGCTAACAAATAAAAATCCTTTCATCGTTTTGCCGCGCATGATCATTGCTCGTGTTCCCGTTTTTTCAATGGCGCCTTCATATTTTTCGGGATCAATTCTGCACATCATTTCTTCACCACTAACACAAACGCACATCTTGTCTTTAACCATAAAGCATACGCCACGAAACATTTTCTTTTCTTCTACTTTTTTTATTTCTGTTAATGCTTCCCGGACGCGGTTAGTTAATTTTTCGCTGTAAGGCATAAAAAAAATTTCAACTTCTGTCTAAAGATACTAAAGTTGAAAAAAAGCGAAATAGTATTGAATAAATCTATGGAAGCGTTATGGGCGCCGGCGGAGAAATTTTATGCCGCTGAAGTATAAATTTATATCCGATTGATGCACTGAGTGGGAAAATTCTACCCGTACTGTAAGTAACCCCGTAGGTATAATTCAGGTATTCAGCATATTCTTTCATGGTAATGTCTCTGAAAGGAATATAAACCGAGGCGGATATATATCCGAATTTTGAGTTTCCGGGCCTGTAATCAATGCCTGCGCCAATCGTGGCGCCATAGAATGTTTTATTTTTTTGTTGAAAATCTGGAAGAACTATTGTGCCGTTGTATCCATACATCGCAACAATATAGGGCATAAATGTCGCAGAAGACTGATCAACTACAATTCTTAATTTAAATCCGGCATTATAACCAAACCCTGTTAATGGATAGCCCGCCCCAACAAAAACTCCAAGACCCCGTGTAAAATAATAAATGACGTTGGCTCCGATACCGCCATATTCATAACCACCTCCGATACCAACAGATAATTTGTCAACTGGCACTGTATCCTGAACTTCTATAGGCAGATTTAAAAAGGAACTGTCTTGTGCACTCGCACATACAGAAAAAAGAAGAATGACAGCAGTCAGTATAAGTTTATTCATAAGCGGCAAAAATAGAAAAGAAAGCAAACTACGATAGTTAATTGTATGCAAATTTTATTTTGAATACAAGCTACAATTATAATTGCTGGTATTGATCTTGAAAAATGATATAATGCAAAAGCTGAATTAAAAATTCGGCTTTCCACGGAGCATTAAGAATAAACTTATTCTTTTAAGTTATTTAAGCTTGATATTTCGCCTCCTGCCAAGGCTCTGTTATAAATTCTAATTTCATCAATCACTCCATTAAAATAATAAGGGAAAGTGGGATCTTCATATTTACCGATGAAAAAATCGTTTGTATTGGGAGTAAATGAAACGTTGATATTAGATCGGGTTCCTTGAAGTTGCCCGTTTACATAAAATTTTGCACTAAAACCATCAAAAGTAAATATGATATTGTACCACTGTCCTATTTGAATTATCGAATTATTTCCATAAGCATATGTTCCATTTCCCGAGCCAACATCACCATATGAACCTTCAAATATTTCATCGCTTGTATTTGCAGGTGCACTGCAATCATTTTGGGTTGAGGTATCCGTAAAACGAATGCAATAAAAACCGTTTGTAAGATCGGGATAACCTTTCCCAAGTACTTGATTTCCGTGGCAGCTTCCCATATAGAATCCATTAACCTTAACTATTGCAAATAATGTAATGCTGCTGGAATTGAGCGACTGGCTGTTAGTGACCTGCATATAACTGGAGCTTCCATCAAAGGAATACGCATTATTTGCATTCCCAAAACGATCCGCAGCCGGTGTTGCATTGTTAAAAACTATCTTATTGTTGAACCCACTGCTGTCATTCAGGTTTCCATTATTAAAATTGTAATAGGCAACTAACCCGTCTGATAAATCATAAATGCTATCGGTAACAATTGTCGTGTCATGTACGGTGACAGTTGTAGTATCATGAATTGTTGTAGTTTTCTTGCATGATACGAATGTAGAACTGGTAGAAGCGATTAAAACGAAAATAAGGGGCAATGCCCAAAAAATTCTTACTGGTTTCATATACTAGGTTTTAGTTTAATGGTTATTGGCGAGTAAAAGTAACCAAATTAATTAAAATATATGCAATAGAAACTGAACGATAAAA
>DATHPY010000150.1:0-2756 GCA_035483315.1 Puia sp.
CAATCGTTGTTTCATAACGAAGATTTAAATCAAAAGGTGCACGCCCGACTGTAAAAAGATAGCCCGTACCAGCTGTAAGTACCACTCCATGATATCTTAAATTTACCTGGTTACCATTGGCATCATGCAATGAGGTAACTCCTATAAGGTCGAAGCCAACCTGTGGTTCAACATAAAACCCTCTGCCCGATCCATCCAATGTGTATTTGTACCCGGCTTTTAATGGGCACATGATTGTACCATCAGAACTTCCATAGCCATCATTAAGCAGAAAAATGTCAGCGCCAATTTCAAGCGTAACATCACTGCCTTCTGAAACGGGATATCCTGTTTTGATAAATGCGCCAAATCCAATTGTATAATTGCTGGTATTTTTTCCAACCAGTTTCATCACTCCTAACTGGGCATTCGCGTGCACTACAGAAAAAAATAAAATGGATGCAGCAAGCGTTGCTTTTCTCATAATTCGGTAAGATTTAAAATCAAATATAATTGTTTTACGCTTTGCAACTTGCCGGTCGCTGATCAACATTTTTTTTATTAAGTAACTTTGACAAAACAAACCTAATGACTCTTAACCACCCTGAATTGGTTGACTTATTACAAAGAGCTTACTCTGCAGAAAAAGCCGCTGCATTTGCGTACCAGGGTCACGCAGGTTCAATCAAAAATATTGATGAAAAAAAAGCGATCAGGCAAATTGAAATTGATGAATGGAATCATCGTAAAGAAGTTCTTGCAATAATGAACCAATACAATATTCCCATTTCAAAATATTATGAATTCAGGTTTCATGTTATCGGCAAAATAATTTCAGGAAGGTGTTACGTCATCGGATGGTTCATGCCATTTTATTTTGCAGGCAGATTGGAAAGCGGAAATGTTTGCGAATATTTCCGGATGAAACATTTTTTTAATTCTCTTGGAATTAAAGAACATGATATCATACTTTATGAAATGGGAATAAAAGAAAAAGAACACGAAATTTACTTTCTCGACCAGATCAAAACCAACAAGCTCCTGCCTTTTTTTGAAAAAATATTTGCCTGGGGAAAGAAAGACAGTTTTAATAATGTTGATCTTGATAAAAAATATCCAGTAGAATCTTCTGATGTTTATTGTAAAAAATAGTTGAAGTATTTCGGTTCCTATCAGCGATTTCACACAACGCTATAACGATTACCACGAAACAAAGGATAGATTCTTTGCGCCCTTTGTATCCGTTGCTTTTTTTGCGTGAAATTTTTTATTCAAATAATCCGAAAACAAATAAATTCACCTGCCTGCGTTTGTTAATTTTTTTACTTCAAAATTTTATTTTCTTATATTCAGTACATTAACCAATTTTTCTTAAACCCAAAACTCACTGTTATGACAGCCAAAAATCTATTTATTTTCGCTGGTGTTTGTCTCCTGTTATTCGGAGTTCCATTAATTATCAGCCCGGAAACAATGGCAAAAACATTCCTTATTGATCCAACAATTTCATCTGGGGCAGCAGCAACTTTTCGTGGTTATGGGATATTTCTGACAGCAGTTGCCATTGGCCAGATATCTGCAATGAATGCCGGCCATTCTAAAGCAAGACGTGGAATTTTAATTACGATTGCCCTTGCAAGTGTTTTCATACTCATTAACACTATTTATGAAATCGTTACAGAAGTTGGAAATGCAAAATGCTGGAGTATTGTTGTTTTAGATGCCATAACTGGTTTGTGGAGTATTATGCTATTACCAAAAGAAAAAACAAGTGAAGCTTAGTATGATTTAAGAAATTAAGGCATTCGTAAACTTCAAATAAGTAAACCTTAAAGATTTGAATCTCCGGGGTTTTAAAATTTTCCGCCTTTGTTGATGTTCGTATAGCCATTCGCGTTAGCCAAACCAACAACTGGTTTTTAAACCTATTATTGTTATCAGCTTGTCGCCGCAAAACTTTGGAAGAGTTATTTAACAACAGCACCAAAGACAAAAAAATTAATTCACCCGCTGTTTATAAAGCGCTCAATAGAATTGTTGCCGTTGAAGAGTGATTCATTTCTTTTCTTTCACTGGAAGAAAAGAAATGAACAAATCTGCGATTGCAACGATGCCTAATAGGATTACTATCGCCCGGAGCAAAATTATTTTTGCCTTTGTTGTCGCTGAGCAACAACTCATTTAGATAATCGAAAAATAAATTCATCAATTTTTTGGAAAAATAATATTTGTAGCTTTATTATGATAATGATCACAAACCAGGTTGCATGAATTCATTAATTAAATTGATTTTTATGAGCTCTTTATTGGTCGCTTCGGTTGCAGAGGCACAGCAGCCAGCTATAACTCCCCTCGATGCTGATCTTACTAATTATCAATATCCTTACCCCGTTCAATTTATTTCATTAAAGATCCAGGGCGAAGATCTGAAAATGGCTTACATGGATGTGAAGCCTTCTAACGCAAATGGACATGTGGTAATGTTGTTGCACGGAAAAAATTTTAATGGCGCTTATTGGGCACAAACTGCAAAAGTGTTAGCTGAAAATGGATTCAGGGTTATTATTCCAGATCAAATTGGTTTTGGAAAATCATCAAAGCCGCAGCATATACAATATACTTTTCAATTGCTCTGCCAAAATACAAAAGCAATACTTGATACACTCGGCATACAAAAAATTTATTTGCTCGGCCATTCAATGGGTGGAATGATTGCAACACGGTTTGCATTGATGTATCCCGAATTAGTTGAAAAATTTATTTTAGAAAACCCGATT
>DATHPY010000151.1:0-11220 GCA_035483315.1 Puia sp.
TTTTTAGATGTCCGGTAACGATAAATTCCCGTGTCTTATAAAAGAAAGAAAAATTTTTTAAGCTTTAAAACAGCTCTAATGGAAAATGAATTGTCTATAATATTGAAAGGCCTCGGTACGCCTCAATATTTAGTACATTTAAGATTGCTGACTAACGGGCAATACACCAAAATCTAACACATGCTTTGCAAGAAAAACATCATTGCCAACCTGAAGGGATATTTCATTTTGCTGGTAATTACTATTGGGTTTACAGTTTCATCTGATATTGCAAACGCGCAGGAAGAATTTATTCCACCACCTTCAAAATTGCTAACAAGTTTTCCTTTTCATATTCTAACCGGCGGCATTATTACTGTAAAGGCGCGGTTGGGCGATTATCCTGATACGTTGAATTTTATTTTTGATACCGGAAGCGGAGGTATATCACTTGATTCTGCAACTGCAGTTCGGTTAAAAATACCTTCAACTGTTTCAGACAGAACCATTCGCGGAATTGCAGGAATAAGAAAAGTGAGTTTTGTGTATAATCAAAGTCTTCGCCTGCCAAATCTTTTAGTTGACAGTTTAAATTTTCACATCAGCGACTACGATATTTTAACCAGTGTTTACGGAGAAAAAATTGATGGTATTATCGGCTATAGTTTTTTATCCCGGTACATAATAAAGTTAAATTACGACAGCTCGATAATCCAGGTTTATACAACAGGAACAACTAAATATCCCAAAGGCGGGTTTTTATTGCGTCCTATTTTTGCAGGACTTCCTGTGCAGGGCGCACGGGTAAAAGATGCCGTTGAAATTTTTTCAAGATTTTATTTTGATACCGGTGCAGGTCTTTGTCTGCTGCTATCTTCCGATTTTGTTTCGGACAGCGCTTTATTTAATGCAAAGAAAAAAAAGCCGGTTTACACTGAAGCGGAAGGACTCGGAGGTAAAATTGTTATGCAATTAACTACAGTAAAAGATTTTCGTCTTGGTCCTTATCATTTCAGAAATGTTCCTGCCTATATTTTTGACGATGTTTACAACGTCACATCCTATCCTTCTCTCGGCGGGTTAATTGGAAATGATTTATTGAGGAGGTTCAATGTTGTTTTGAACTATGACAGAAGAGAAATTTATTTAACTCCAAACTCACATTACGGAGATCAGTTCGACTATTCTTATACCGGTTTAGGAATTTACTGGATAGATGGAGCAATTCGTGTTGCTGATGTAATGAAAGATTCGCCGGCAGAAAAAGCGGGTTTTAAAGAAGATGACATTGTTCTTTCTGTTGGAGCCAATTTCAGCAATAACATCCAGGTATATAAAAGCCTGCTTCAAAACGTTGGCGAAAAAGTAACGGTGATTGTAAAACGATCAACCGGGCTTCAGGAGCTAACCCTCAAAGTAAAAAGCATTTTCTGATTTCTTTAAGCTGAACTTCGTCAACTCTTTTTTATTTTGCACTACTTTTTAAAAAGGTATTATGATAAATTTTGAAAAATTTCAATTGCAAAATGGTTTGCGCGTAATTGTGCATGAAGATTTCTCAACGCCGGTCGCCGTATTAAATGTTTTGTATGATGTTGGTGCAAGAGACGAAAACCCCGACCAGACAGGGTTTGCGCACTTGTTTGAACATTTGATGTTTGGCGGTTCGGTTAATATTCCTGATTTCGAAACGCCATCACAATTGGCAGGAGGGGAAAATAACGCGTTCACTACAAACGATCTCACAAACTATTATACGCAATTACCCACTGAAAATATCGAAACTGCATTTTGGTTAGAAAGCGACAGAATGTTATCACTCGCATTCAGTGAAAAAAGTTTAGAGGTGCAACGAAAAGTGGTGAGTGAAGAATTTAAAGAGCATTATCTTAATAAACCTTATGGCGATGCATGGTTTAAAATGCGTGAGCTTGCTTATAAAGTTCATCCTTATCGCTGGATGACGATCGGGAAAGAATTAAGTCATATTGAAAATGCGAAGTTGACGGATGTAAAAAATTTTTTCTTTAAACATTATTGTCCGGCGAATGCAATACTTGTTGTGGCCGGAAATATTAAAACTGAGCATGCAAAATCATTAGCTGAAAAATGGTTTGGCGATATTCCTGCAGGAGAAAAATATATTCGCAACTTACCCGAAGAACCAAAACAAAATGAAGCACGCAAACTCGAAGTGAAAGCCGATGTTCCGCTGGATGCGTTGTACAAATGCTATCACATGTCAGCAAGAACAGATGACAGGTATTATGTTGCTGAATTAATTTCTGAAGTGCTTGGTGGTGGCGCTTCTTCACGGTTACACCAGGTGTTGGTGAAAGAGAAAAAACTTTTTAGCAATATTGAGTGTTATCAAACAGGCTCAACAGATGCAGGTTTGTTGGTGATCGAGGGAAAATTAATAAAAGGAATTTCCATGCAGGATGCTGATAAAGCTGTTGAAGAAGAATTGAAAAAAATGAGCTCTGAAAAAATTGAAGAAAAAGAATTGACCAAAATAAAAAACAAAACAGAATCTGCCATTGTATTTGAAGATATGAGTGTGATGAATCGTGCGGCAAATCTTGCGATGTATGAATTGCTCGGCGATGCTAATTTGATGAACACGGAATTGGGAAAATATCAATCAATCACCGCGGATGAAATATTAAATGAAAGCCGTAAACTTTTTGATGAGAAAAATAGCAACACGCTCTATTATTATAGCAATAATTAATAATGATTTTCAATTATTAAATTGGATAGAAAAACAAAAGAAGAATTTATGTTGAACAGAACAATAGCTCCGAAAATAACTGACGCCATAGGATTTAATTTGAAATTGCCGCCGTCCGAAAAACACAAATTGAAAAATGGAGTGGAAGTTTATGCAATTGATTTGGGGGAATTGGATACGTTGATGATCAACTGGATCTTTGACGCAGGAAATTTTTACGAAGAAAAAAACCTCGTCGCCAACGCAGCAAATTATTTATTGAAAAATGGAACATCTAAAAAAAATGCGTTTGAAATAAATGAGCATTTTGAATATTATGGTTCTTTTCTAAACCGCGCTTGTCAAAATGAATTTGCAGATATTTCATTGCATTGTCTTGGTAAACATGTCAATCATTTATTGCCGGTTGTAGCTGAAATGCTTACTGACTCTGTATTTCCGCAGGAAGAGTTGGATATTTTTTCAAAAAATATGCAGCAGCGGCTGCTCGTTGGATTAAAGAAAAGTGAGTTTGTTGCCGGACGATTAATTGATGCATATTTATTTGGAGAAAATCATCCCTACGGAAAAATGAGTTCTGCGGAAGATTATGCAGCGCTGAAACAGGATGAGATAAAAATTTTTTACGAAAAATATTACAAGCACGGAAGCTGTGTAATTTTTGTTGCAGGTAAATTACCGAAAGATATCATTCAGCAATTAGATAATAATTTCGGTTCATTACCACTTCGCCAAAGAAGCGCATCATCAATAAAAAACCATCACATTATTCCTGCTAAAGAAAAAAAATATAATGTAGTTAATGATGTGAATGGAGTTCAAGGTTCGATTCGCATCGCGCGAAATTTTCCAAACAGGCATCATCCGGATTTTTCAAAAATGCAGGTGCTGAATAATTTATTCGGCGGATTTTTTGGCTCGAGATTAATGAGTAATATCCGCGAAGATAAAGGATACACTTATGGAATTCACAGCTACCTGATGAATCATATTGAGCAAAGTGCATTTCTTATCAGCACAGAAGCAGGAAAAGAAGTTTGCGCAGCAACAATTGATGAAGTTTATAAAGAAATGAAATTACTGTGTGAAGAACTTATTGATGAAGAGGAATTGAGCCAAACACGCAATTTTATGATAGGAATAATTTTGGGAGATCTTGACGGACCTTTCCAGGTTGCTGCCAGATGGAAAAATATTGTACTCAATAATCTTGATGAACAATATTTTTATAAAGGAATTGATATTATCAAAACCATCACAGCCAAAGAACTGCAGGAATTAGCTGATAAATATTTTCAACCTGGAGAATTTTATGAATTAGTTGTAGTGTAAGTCGCTAATTCTTCCTAACTTTTAGCATAATTTTTTTGTATGGCTTTTATAATTCGTATTATCGTTTCAGCAATAGTAGCATTCGGACTTTCATATATTCTAAAAGGCGTTCACATCAATCAATTTACAACCGCGCTTCTTCTTGCGGTGGTGCTTGCTGTTTTAAACGCAATTGTAAAACCAATTTTAATTATTCTTACGCTGCCAATAACCATCATCACGTTCGGACTTTTTCTTTTTGTTATCAACGCAATAATTATTTTGCTTGCCAGCGATATTATAAAAGGGTTTTCTGTTGACGGTTTTTGGTGGGCGTTAATATTCAGTTTCCTGCTTTCTATTATAACTTCTGTTCTTTACAACGAATCAGTAAGCAAAAGAAAAAGCCAGCAATAATTTAAAATACTTTTTGGACAATGAATTTTGACAGGAAAGATTTATCCGGCGAACAGCTTATTGATATTTACAAAAACATTTTATTGCCGCGATTGATTGAAGAAAAAATGCTTGTGTTATTGCGGCAGGGAAAAATCAGCAAATGGTTTAGCGGAATAGGTCAGGAAGCAATTGCAGTCGGTGCAACACTTGCATTGCAGAAAGATGAATGGATAATGCCGTTGCATCGCAATCTCGGTGTTTTCACTTCGCGCAAAATGCCTTTACATAAATTATTTCAGCAATGGCAGGGAAATAAAAATGGCTATAGCAAAGCGCGCGAAAGAAGTTTTCATTTTGGTTCGAGGGAACATTATATCTGCGGAATGATTTCTCATCTCGGTCCGCAGCTTGCTATTGCAGACGGAATTTCTCTCGCATATAAATTAAGAAAAGAAAAAAAAGTTTCTTTTGCGTTTACCGGCGATGGCGGAACGAGCGAAGGAGATTTTCATGAAGCGCTGAATGTTGCTGCTGTATGGGATCTGCCCGTAATTTTCATTATTGAAAATAATGGTTATGGATTAAGTACGCCGGTTAATGAACAATATCGTTGTAAAAATTTAATTGATAAAGCAATTGGTTATGGAATGGAAGGTGTGCAGATTGATGGTAATGATATTCTTGCTGTATACGATACGATAAAAGGCGTTCGGGATTATTGCATTAATAACCAAAAACCATATTTGATAGAATGCATGACTTTTCGAATGCGCGGACATGAAGAAGCGAGTGGTACAAAATATATTCCGAAGGAATTATTTGAAGAATGGAATAAAAAAGATCCTGTGATTAATTATGAGAATTATCTGATTGCAGAAAAAGTACTTGATGAAACTTCGGTTACCCATATACGTGATGAAATAAAAAATGAAATTGAAAAAGAATTGAAAATAGGATTTGCGGAAGATGCAATTATTCCAAATACAGAAGAAGAATTGAAAGACGTGTATGCAGATCGGACAATGGTCAACGGACAACGGTCAACAATCAACCGCCAACCATCAATTCCGATTCGTTTCATTAATGCCATTAAAGAAGCGCTACATCAATCCATGCAGCAGCACGATAATTTAATTTTGATGGGACAGGATATTGCTGAATATGGTGGCGCATTTAAAATAACGGAAGGATTTGTAAATGAGTTTGGAAAAGAGCGCGTGCGCAATACGCCATTATGCGAAAGTGCAATTGTCGGCACAGCATTGGGATTGAGCCTGGAAAATTTTAAAAGTGTAATGGAAATGCAGTTCGCAGATTTTGTTACAGTGGGCTTTAATCAGATCATTAATAATCTTGCAAAAATTCATTATCGCTGGGGACAAAATGCGGACGTGGTGATAAGGATGCCGACTGGCGCAGGTGTCGGCGCTGGTCCTTTTCATTCACAAAGTAATGAAGCGTGGTTCGTTCATACACCGGGGTTAAAAGTTGTTTATCCATCAACGCCTGAAGATGCAAAAGGATTATTAATTGCAGCGATCAATGATCCAAATCCGGTAATGTATTTTGAGCATAAAGTTTTATATAGAAGTATCAGTGGTGAAGTTCCTGCAGAATATTATGAAACAGAAATTGGTAAAGCGAGATCAGTTCAGGAAGGCGAAGATATTTCTATCATTAGTTATGGCGCTGGTGTTCATTGGGCAACAAATTATGCAGAACAAAATAGAAATATTTCTATTGACATTCTTGATTTGCGGACATTGTTACCATTAGATTATGACGCGATAAAAAGATCTGTTTCACAAACAGGAAAAGTTTTGTTGTTGCATGAAGACACTTTAATTGGAGGTATTGGTGGAGAAATTGCAGCATGGATAAATGAACATTGTTTTGAATTGTTAGATGCGCCGGTTATGCGCTGCGCTTCTCTTGATACGCCAATTCCATTTAACACCGAACTCGAAAAAAATTTTTTAGCGAATAAGAGATTGGATGAATATGTGCAAAAATTATTGAATTATTAATTTATCTCGCAAAGGCGCAATAAGAAAATAGTGCAAATATTTTTTGCGCCGTTGCGTCAAACAAAAAATAGAAACAAATACCTTATCATGGATAACATTCATATTCGCTGCCCAAAATGCAAATGGGAGCCAGACGGAAAACCTTACTGGCAATGCACTTGCGGAACAATGTGGGATACATTTTCAACAGGCGCGCGATGTCCTCGTTGCGGAAAAGTTTGGGAAGACACACAGTGCGTTCTTCACGCGGGCGGTTGTAATAAATGGAGTCCGCATTTGGATTGGTATGAAGGATTGAACGACGTGATTAATAAATTAAAAGAAGAAATTAAAGAAAGCTGGCAGCTCGCAATTCTTGAAAGATATTAAGCTCTTTATTCAATGTCATACACTTTTTTTAAAAAAGCGATCAAACTGATTGCATACGGGATCCTTGCGTTGATATTATTAATGTAATTCTCTGTCCAACCTTCTTCATAAGCGATTTTGTTAAAAAATATTTTTAGTTTTTCAGGGTCAGTTGTTACGAGCGGTAATTTTTTACTGGTGAATTCATGATTATTAAAATAGGTAGTATCGCGGTAAATTGTTTCCACCAAAATTTCTTGCTGCATAGTTAAAGCATCATCTTGTGCTTTTGCATATAGCTTTTCGGCGGCATAAATATCACTAATGTTGAAATCATATTTTGCAATGCTGTCCGCAACATGGTCTTTCCTGATAAAACGTAGTCCACCGGCGTTCTTGAGCTGCATCATTGTGGCATCATTGCTGATAAAAATTGAATAATGACTGACATAACGTGAACTATAAGTGTAGAGACTTTTTCTTATCTGCGCATCATCTATATTTTTTGTTGCCAATGCCAATAGGCTATCAAGACCATTCATCTTATGTGTATTGTAACGAACAGTCATGTTAAGAAATAAGGTGTCCTCCTGCAAGTTCTTTATGAAGCTGCTGATATATTCTTTCTCTTTTTCTTTATCGCCAATACTTTCGCGAAGACTTTCTGCAAAAAATCCAAGCATCACCGCAACAAAGATCATTAATCCTTCCAGGAAATATTCTTTCCATGCTTTTGATTTATGATGTATATCCGGATGATGATGGACTTCCATTTTTGCAATTGTTATTTAACGCAATTTGCTTTAAACACTCTCAAAAAATTGCCGCCTAAAATTTTCTCTACATCTTTTTTTGAATAACCTTTTTTTAATAATGCCTGAGTGATTTTTGGAAAATCCTGCACGCCATCCAAACCAAGCGGAGCAGAATCTATTCCATCAAAGTCAGAACCTAATCCAACATAATCAACGCCAACTAATTTTACGATGTAATCAATATGATCGATCACCATTGAAAATGGGGGACGCAGTGCTGCAAGCTCCTGCGGATATTTTTTCGACATATAATCACTCACTTCATATTCTTGTTTTTTCATCGCGTTCAAGGAATCAAATTCTTCTTTATGCCTGTTAAAAAAAACCTGTCTTCTTTTTAAATAATTGCTATCAATAAATCCGGAGAAAAAATTTATATCAATTACACCGCCGTTTTTTGCAACAGCTTTTATCTGGTCATCTTTTAAATTGCGCGGCACCGGACAAATTGCATACACAGAACTGTGAGAAGCAATAACAGGTTTTGCTGTGGTGTTGATCGCATCCCAAAAAGTTTTTTCACCAACATGAGAAATATCAACCATCATTCCGAGCTCATTCATTCGCTTCACAACCTTCTTTCCAAAATCACTTAATCCATAAGGAGAAACTGTAAATTCTTTTCTTGACTCATCTGCCGCCGATGTAGCCCACGATGTGCTGTTGTTCCAGGTTAACGTCATATATCGAACTCCGCGTTTGAATAAACTGTCGAGATTATCCAGATCATCCTCGATCATGTGTCCGCCTTCAACACCCATCATTGCGGCAAGTTTATGATGCAGCAACGCATGATTTAATTGTGCAAGCGTTGCAACCATTTCCATTTTATCGGGATTTCTTTTTGCAATCGCATACAAGGAATCTATTTCAACGTTTGCATATTTAAATGCGGAACCTTTTCCATAGCGATCATCACAAAAAATAGAAAACATCTGTATATCAACGCCACCTTTTTTAAAACGGGCGAGATCAGATTGCGTTTTTCCTGTAAGATCGTTTTCAATATTTAATCCGGCCATTGTTGCGGTGGAAAGAACGTCATTATGCGTATCCGCAACAATCGCATTTTGATGAATGATTTTATATGAGGTTTGTGAAAACAAAAATGCAGGAAGAATTATCAGAATTAATATTCTGAAAGAAATTTTTTTTAATAAAAGCGTACTCATGTTAATTATTGGTTTTAAATCAGAAAAATCATTTTAATCTTACAAATCATGCTTCAGACGATTTATCTCCAACGAACCAATGGTCTTTATTTTTAAAAAGAACATTGAATGTCGTGAGTGATCCATAAATCCTGGTAATATATTGTTGCAGGTTCACTTTGTCTTCATCACTCAATATTTTATGAGCGTTTATTTGCTGTTCCATCACGCGCAGCCTGTCGCGCAGCATAACAATTTTGTGAAAGAAAATTTCGATCGGAACTTCTTTCGGCTTTTGTGTTTTATCAAATGGTTGAAGTAACATTGTTCCTTTATGCCATCTTTCACCCAGCGGAACAATCTCACTAACGTCGCCCCATAACCGAAGAATTTTTAATAATGATTTTTCTATTTCGGAAGAAGTCTCAATTTCTGTTGTAACATTTTCCGGAATGATCTCATCAAGATTTGTGTCCGTTTTATCAATTTCTTTTATACCACGGTTGATGAATGAAATTAAATACGTGGCATATTTAACGCCAACGATCACGCCGGGTCCAAATTGCGTATGCTGTAATCTTGTGCCAATGCCTAATGTTGTTTGGTCCATAATTTTTTATTGTCAGATATAAATACCGGGCCGCCGGTTTTTTAAATTCATTTCCAAAATCTTCAGTCATTTATAGCCTGGTAAACCAGCGTTTTAAATTTTTCGTGAAGCTCACCATGGCTGTTTGGAAATAGTTGTAAAACCAATTGCACTACCATTTTTTCTTTCGGATCAATCCAGTAGGAAGAACTGAACATGCCTCCCCACAAATACGAACCTTCGGATGTTTGTGATTTTGCGCTTCCTTTTGCTGTTATGATCTCAAATCCCAATCCAAATTTATTATCGCCAAAATCAATATCGCCGATCTGGTTGGTCGTCATCATGCCGATGGTTGACCGGCTTAAAATTCTTTTTCCATTGTATTCTCCTCCATTAAGCAGCATTTGCATAAAAACGGCATAATCATAAGCGGTGGAAGATAATCCGCCGCCACCGGAGTAATAAGTTCCCGGCGCATTCGGATAATCACTGTAAAAATCGCCATTAAGATCTATGTGCGGCGGAGTTTTAATAATATGCTTTGTTGAATCTTCAGTGTATAACGTGGCCAATCGTTTATATTTCTCCTTTGGCAAATAAAAATAAGTGTCCTTCATGCCAAGCGGATCGAAAATATTTTTGCGCAAAAAATTATCTAAGGATGTTCCTGAAATTACTTCTATTAAATAACCAAGCAGATCAACATTAAGTCCGTAAGTCCATTTTTCACCGGGCTGATGAAATAAAGGAAGTGACCCGAGAATTTTCATTTTATCTGCTAAAATGTATTTGTCAACGCCAATGCCGCCAATAATGCCTGCTTTATAATAAATCGCATTCATGGTTTTACTACCAATTTGCGCATAGCCAATTCCAGAAGTGTGAGTAAGTAAATCGCGAATGGTTATTTCTCTTTTTGCCGGAACAGTTGTGTAGGTTGTATCCGCTTCATTAAATTTATCAAGCACTTTCGGATTTTTAAATTCAGGAATGTATTTACTTATCGGATCATCAAGTAAGATCTTTCCTTGTTCATATAAAATCATAATCCCCACACTGGTTATTGCTTTTGTTTGTGATGCAATCCGAAAAATTTCATCTTTCTGCAAAGGCGTTTTTTTATCAATGTCGTCATAACCGATGGCTTTGTAATAAGCTAATTTGCCATTGCGATAAACAATAGCAACCGCGCCATTAATGTACCTGTTATCTACGTACTCCTGCAAAACTTTATCAATGCGGCTTAATCTTGCTGGAGACATTTTTGCGCCTTCAACATTTAAGGTGGTTGATAAAACTACAGGTTGTGCTGTTAGACTTAATACAACAATGAATGAAAGCAGCGTGACAAAAAGTTTTTTCATGTGCGTTAGTTTGGGGATTGAAGCAATCTAAATTTCAGGAAAGATAAGGAATAGCAGAAATTTTTTTATGAGATGCTGTTATTGTTGCACAGGTTGCTGATTGTTTTGTTTTCGCAAGTCGCCCGTGGGAATATATTTTTTATTCTTACTTACGAAATCTTTTCCTGCCAGTTTAATGTATTCTTCAAAATCATAGTCGCTGCTGCTCCTGGTAAAATAATAAGAGGGGCGATATTTTACCATAAAGCTATCCAGCTCCGGACTCGATAAGTGTGTAATTTTTTTTGCGAGATATTGTGTAAACCGGTGATCAATATATTTATCCTGTTCTTCAAGAATCAATCTTCTTTGAAATGCCAGTGTGCGGCGGTTTTTATTAAACTGGAACATGTGAATTATTTCATCAAGATCGAATCCTGCGCCCAAACCTTGGGAGCCGTCAGTTATTTTAATTTTTGGTTTTTCAAAATCGAAAACCTTTGCATAATCTTTCCGGTTCT
>DATHPY010000152.1:0-2694 GCA_035483315.1 Puia sp.
AACCACACTATTTCTCTGTTCGAATGCAACGCCGATATTATTTGTTTTTGTGACACCGCTGATTCCTGCACCTGCAGTAAATCCAAATTGTACATTTTGTGAAATGGATGAATTACAAAATCCAAATAGCGTCATGAAAAAAATAAACGAACGCCTCAACAAATATTTTTTATGGAAATGATAATTGATCAATTCATTTTATTTTTTGTTGAAATAATAACCTGCGCTGATTGAAATACCTATGGATCTGTCCGTTCTTGGATAAGGATAAAATCCTGTAGTCAAGATATTTTTTAACCCGTTGAAAAAAGAAAGATCATAATGAAAATTGTTACCCATTTCAATTCCTAATAAAACGCTCACACCAATATCTAAAGAATTTGCGCTGTACGGCGTAACTTTTCTTTGTAAATTATTAATGGCAATTAAATTGAAAGAATCTTTTAAAACAGGTAAGCCATCTGTTAAAGCATTATCCGTCAATGCTCCTGAATTTTCCACAACGTTTTGCGCGTGTAATAAATGAAATTCATATTTTCCTTGCAGCGCAACATCAACATAACCGCCAATGCCTGCACGAAAAACTGCGCCTTCATTTCCGAGCGAAGAAGAAAACATAAAATAAACAGGCGCTTCAAAATAGCTGAAGCGATATTTATCTTTAGAATCGTAGGTTACTGCTGCTGCGCCGGGGTTGAAATCAGCATAGTGAACATTTTCATTCCATCCTTTTACCGCAAATAATGTTTTTGCAGAAATAGAAAATTCATCGGAAAAAGAATAATCCAATGTAAAACCTGCGGAGTATAAAACGACCGGTTTTGTCTGCTCTTTTTTAATTCCACAAAAACAAGGTATAGCCGGATTGATGATGCCCGACTCCGCATTATGTAATGTGTTGGTTGTAAAAAGCGGCCCTGCAACAATGCCCATTTTTATTTGGGCAATTATTTTTTCAGAAAAAAAAGCCAGCAATAAAATTATTGGTATGATTTTTTTTAAAAGCATATTTTAATCCTTCTATTCTTTAACCAACCTGAAACCTACGCTTGATTTTTTGGTGGATGGTAAATATTTGAATCTCGTTTTTACTTTACAAAACATTTCATTACAATCCCATCCGCCTCCACGAACCACTTTGTACATTCCTTCTACGGGGCCTTTTGGATTTGTTGTACCCGCGGCAATTTTATTGTAATAATTTTCATCGTACCAATCGCTGCACCATTCTGCAACATTTCCGCTCATATCATAAATTCCATTTTCATTGGTAGCTTTTAGTCCAACAGGATGTGTTTCATTTATTGCATTATCCCTAAACCATCCAAATGTTGCGAGTTTATTACCTCCGCTAAAATAATTTTTCGACTTGCCATCGCCCATCGCTGCATATTCCCATTGCGCTTCTGTTGGCAAAGAATAATTTTCATTGGTTATTGAATCAAGTGCACGGATAAATTCAATCGCATCACTCCAACTCACATTTTCTACCGGGCAATATTTGCAATCAACGGTAAAATAACTTGGATTTTCTCCACCCATTATCGCGGCCCACTCTTCCTGCGTTACTTCTGTTTTTGAAATATAAAATGAATTCAATTTGACATTATGTTCGGGCATTGCATCATTATATCCCATTTTATCGCCCATCTTAAATTCTCCGCCATGAATTTGAACCATGCTATATTTTATTTTATTCAGCACATCTTCAAGGTTTTTGTTTGCAGAAGAATTGTTTTTTATTTCCTCATCGGCATTATTACCATTTAATCTCAAAAACTTTGTTGCACCTCTTTGGAGATCTTCTTTTGTAATGTGCAAAGTATCTGTAATTATTTTGTTTGGAAATTGATTGTTCACGGCTTTTATAGAAAAATCTCCGGCGCCGAGATTGAGAGTAATGGAAGGATTATTTTCTGTAATTATTCCGGCTATATCGCCGTTAAGAACAATGCTGTAATTATCCGGAGAAGTTATAATTACATCTGTTGTAGTTTTTTCGATTTTATTTTCTGAATGGCTCGCTGAATTTGCTGATGTTTTTTCATTGCTGAAACTAAAATCTTCTCCGAGCGAACTGCTTGCCCACGGAATTTGATTCTTATTCAATTTAACAACATCATTTTTTGTGCGTTTAAAAACTTCTTCAATATAAATTCCTGAATCTAAAATATGCTTTGCAAACGTTTCAGTAAAAACAGAATTTCTTCCGGCGCCATCTTCCGCAACTCTTCCGGGCGAAGTGGAGTAAATAATAAATGTGTTATCGCTTACGCTGCTCATCACTGCCAATCCTTTTTCACCAATTCCTCTTTTCCATGAACGCGACATCGGATCATCGCGACAAGCATCCAAAATAATAATGTTCATGGCGCTCCCGGATCTTTGCATGGTGTTGAGAATGTCTCCTATTTGTACGCATTCATTTTTAATTTCAAGATCAGGGTCAATGTCAGTTTCTATTAAACTGTGCAGCGGAATAATATAATTTTCGCCGCTGTGCTGAAGTCCATGACCGGAATAATAAAAAAGTGCAACAGCCGAAGGAGATTCTCTGATCTTCCTCGAAAAAGAATCAATCGCTTTTATCATACTGCGCTTATCGAGATTGCTTTTTTGAATGACCTGGAAATGACAGGCTCTTAGATCCGATGCAATTAAAGCGGCGTCATTCACAGGGTTTTTTAGTTTTGC
>DATHPY010000153.1:0-2775 GCA_035483315.1 Puia sp.
CGACTGGAATGCCGCTATTGTTGATGAATTGGAAAAAGGATGCAAAAAGAAATTATCGGAATCAGGAGTTAAGAAAATACAGATCATTACCGTTCCGGGTGCATTCGAAATTTCTTTTGCAATAAAAAAATATTGGGAGAGAAACCTGTCTGCCGGCAAGCAGGGTAAAAAGTCAAAAAATAAACCTGATGCATTTATTGCATTGGGTTGTGTGTTGCGCGGCGATACTCCGCATTTTGATTATGTATGTAAAGCAGTTACAGATGGTGTTGTTCAATTAAATTTAATGCTTCCGGTTCCGACTATTTTTGGAGTGCTTACTGTGGATAATCAGCAACATGCTGATGAAAGAATTGGCGGAAAGCACGGACATAAAGGAGAAGAGGCTGCGGTAACCGCTTTGAAAATGATAACTCTTTTTTCGAAAGAAAAATCGAGAGCTACGAAATAATATTTATAGTTATCCATGAATGTTCAACTTTTCATACCATGTTTTGTTGACCAGCTTTATCCAAAGACTGCGTTTAACATGATAAAGGTTTTGGAAAAAACTGGTTGTACAGTTGAATATAATTCTAATCAAACCTGTTGCGGACAGCCTGCTTTCAATGCCGGTTTTTGGCCAGATGCAAAAGATGTTTGCATAAAATTCATTAACGATTTTTCTGGCAAAGATTATATCGTTACACCAAGTGCGTCGTGCGCAGGATTCATTCGTAATTATTATCAAAAATTATTTGATAATTCTTCCATGCATAATGAAGTAAAAGAGCTGCAAAAACGGGTTTATGAATTTTCGGAGTTTTTGGTGAATGTTTTACACGTTGAAAATGTTGGTGCGGAATTATATGCTAAAGCAACCTATCATGATTCCTGTGCAGCCCTGCGCGAATGCAAAATTAAACAGGAGCCGAGAAAATTATTATCAAATGTAAAAGGACTGGAGTTGATTGAAATGAATGAAGTGGAAACATGCTGTGGTTTTGGCGGAACATTCGCTGTAAAATTTGAACCTATTTCCACTGCCATGGCAGATCAAAAAGTTGATAACGCACTAAAAACGGGCGCAGATTATATTATTTCCACCGATCTGTCTTGTTTGATGCACATTGATGGTTATATCCGCAAAAAAGAATTCCCCATTCAAACCATGCACATAGCGGATGTTCTTGCAAATTTTTTTTGAGGATTGCCACAGATTACACAGAAAAATGCATTTGTTCATTCCGTGTTTCTGTGGGATCTGTGGCAAAAGTTCAACAAATAAAAAACCATCTGCTATGCAGAAGCATACAGATGGTTGAACCCTTAAAACAACCTGTCGCAAAAGTTGAATAAGTTTTGAAAAAGAGAATTCCTGAATATATATACGGTGAAAACTACAAGTAGACTGAAAAAAAGTAATTTTTTTAAAAATTTTTTATTCCGGTTCAAAACTTGTTAATTATATGGTACCCGGGTTAAAAAAAGCATGTTATGAAATATTCGTTATTAATATTTTCCTTTTTAATTGCTCCTTTTTGTTATTCGCAATATTCCGAAAATGCAGATGAAGTGTTTTCCCACGCTAAACAATTAAATAAACCAGTATTGTTAATCTTTTCCGGCTCTGACTGGTGCCAGCCTTGTATAAGATTTGAAAAAAAGATATTAACAGATACGGCTTTTATAACTTTTTCCAACAAAAGCATATTTGTGTTAACAGCCGATTTTCCGCAAAGAAAAAAACAATCCAGCTCTCTGATCGGCCAAAATGAGCAGCTTGCGAAATTGTATAATCCACATGGATTATTTCCATTTATGGTTCTTTTAAATCCCGAAAAAAAAATCATTCATACAATTACTTATACTAATGAAGATGCAGTTTCTTTTATTAATTTGATCAGGGGATATTTTTAATTATGAAAGAATTTTCCAGGCATGAGCGATTGATGGGTTCGCAGTTTGAATTAAAGATTCTCTGCGAAAATGAATCCTCTGCAACTATTCTTTTAAACGAAGCTGTTGAAGAAATAAAAAGGATTGAAAAATTGTTAACAGAGTTTGATAACGAATCCTGCACTTCGCGGATAAATAATAATGCAGGACTCAATGCTGTTGAAGTTGAAAAAGAAGTTTATGATTTACTTACGCGCAGCATCCGAATTTCAGAACTCACGCAGGGTGCGTTTGACATTACATCAGGAGTTTTAAAAAAATTGTACGAGTTCAACAATATCGAATTCCAGTTTCCACAAAAAAAAAATATTAGTGAAGCGCTGAACAGAGTTGGATTCCAATATATTCACCTGGAAAAAGAATTAAAAGTTTTTCTTGAAAAAAAAGATATGCATATCAGTTTTGCAGCAATTGGAAAAGGCTATGCTGCCGATCGCGCCGCCAAAATGCTGCAACACAAAAATGTTGTTGCAGGTGTAATAAATGCAAGCGGCGATCTGACTGTTTGGGGAAAGAAAAAAGATGATAGTGCATGGAAAGTTGGCATTGCAGATCCTGCCGATCCTTCAAAAATATTATGTTGGGTTGCTTTGGAAAATACATCTGTAGCAACTTCCGGAGATTATTACCAGCATTTTATTTACGATGGTGTAAAGTATTCACACAACATTGATCCTAAAACAGGGCTTCCATTAAATGGTTTGAAAAGTGTAACTATCATAAGCCGCAGCGCAGAATTAAGCGATGCATTGGCAACTGCAGTTTACGTAATGGGAAAAAGCACAGGAATGCATTTTGTTAACCAGCTTCCCGATGTTCATTGTATAATTATTGACG
>DATHPY010000154.1:0-4769 GCA_035483315.1 Puia sp.
AGACGATCATAAACTGATCAGGGAAATATGGGGTTATATACTTAATAATGATTCACGTTTTCAGGTGGTAGCTGATAGTGGCGACGCTGCCGAAGCAGTTGAGCTTGCAAAAAAAACGCACCCTAATGTTGTGCTGATGGATATTAATATGCATCCTTTTTCTGGATTGGAAGCAACACAAAAAATCAGAAAAATTTCTCCTTCATCTAAAATTATCGGGCTTTCCATGTATTCCCAACCGGCTTATGCAAAAAAAATGTTGCAGCTTGGCGCTTCCGGTTATGTAACAAAAAATTCTTCCAAAGAAGAAATGATCGAAGCGATCATCACGGTTAATAATGGAGACAAATATGTTTGCAGTGAAATAAAAAATATTATTTCAGATCAGATACTTGATGAAAAAATAAGTTCGCCCAATATTAATACGCTTACTGAGCGGGAAATGCAGATAATTAATTTTATAAAACAAGGAGCATCTTCAAAAGAAATTGCATCAAAACTTGCCATCTCTTTAAAAACCGTAGAAGTTCACCGGCATAATATTTTAAAAAAACTCAAACTAAAAAACTCCGCGTCTCTCGTGAATTTTGTAAATACCACTGCAACTTATTTCTAAATTTTTTATTGATTTTTGATTACTGATTATTAATTAGCATTATTGTTATACAAATAACATTTAACTTTGCGTTTTATTTTTCATGAGTGACGAAATAAAACATGAATGCGGCCTGGCATTCATCAGGTTACGAAAGCCGTTTTCCTACTATTTGCAAAAATATGGGACAGTTCTTTATGGGTTGAACAAACTGTACCTGTTAATGGAAAAGCAACACAACCGCGGGCAAGATGGCGCCGGCGTTGCTGCGATAAAATTAAATGTAGAGCCGGGACATCCTTTTTTAAACCGCACGCGAAGTATCGAAAATCAACCCATCGCTAATATCTTTTCAAAAATTTTTAGTGAAATAAAAGAGCTTGAGAAATATCAACCGGATATAGCAGCGCATCCCGGATTAATGAAAGGGCATATTTCTTTTCTTGGCGAATTGTTACTCGGGCATCTGCGTTATGGAACTCATGGGAAAAACAATGTCGAGTTTTGCCATCCCTTTATAAAACGTCACACAATTCCTTCACGAAATCTTGCTTTGGCGGGTAATTTTAACCTGGTTAATGCAGATGAATTATTTGCTCTTGTAAATATTGAACCCGGAGATTTTCAAAAGCAAAGTGATCTCGCCGCAATGATGGAAGTTATTCATCATTTTCTTGTTCAGGCCGATGAAGCTTCTCCCGGAAATCTTGATGTGGTTGGCATGTTGCGAAAAGCGCTTCCTCTTTTTGATGGCGGATTTACAGTTGGCGGTTTAATAGGAAACGGTGATGCATTTGTTTTCAGAGATGCAAATGGAATACGTCCTGCCTATTATTATTTGAACGACGAAGTGGTTGTTGCCGCATCCGAACGTTCGGCAATAAGAACGGTATTTAATGTTGATGAAAATGAAGTGTTGGAATTAATGCCGGGAAAAGGATTAATTGTAAAATCAAACGGAGATGTATCTGTCGAAGAAATTTTGCCGCCAAAAGAAAGACGAGCTTGTAGTTTTGAAAGAATTTATTTTTCTCGCGGCAGCGATGAAAAAATTTACCGCGAGCGTATAGCCCTTGGATATAATCTTACGAAACAGGTGTTGGATGCAATCAACCACGATTTAAAAAACACTATTTTTTCTTTTATTCCTAATACCGCTGAAGTTGCTTTTTTTGGGTTGTGGAAAGGAATGGATGACTATCTTAAAAAAATTCAAATCGAACGCATTCTTTCATGGGGAAAAGATATAACCAAAGAAAAGCTTAGTGAAATGATCAATCGTAAAATCAGGATTGAGAAGGTTACGATTAAGGATGTTAAGATGCGGACTTTTATTACGGAAGATGTTAGCAGGAATGAAATGGTGCAGCACGTTTATGATGTTACTTACGGCACTGTGCAAAAAGGAAAAGATACATTGGTAGTAATTGATGATTCCATTGTGCGCGGAACCACATTAAAAGAAAGTATTGTGCGCATGCTTGCTCGTTTGAAGCCGCAAAAAATAATTGTAATTTCTTCTGCGCCGCAAATTCGTTATCCCGATTGTTATGGAATTGATATGAGTAAGCTCGGTGATTTTATTGCATTCCGCGCGGCGATAGAATTAACAAAAGACACAGGTAAAGAAAATTGTTTGAAAGATTTATATAACAAGTGTAAAGAATTACAAAGAACCGGGCAACTGCACACCGAAAATGTAGTGAAGCACTTGTACAAGCCATTTACTACGCAACAGATTTCCGATAAAATTGCGCAGTTGATAACGCCGCCGGAAACTAAAATTCCGGTGCAGGTAATTTATCAAACAATTGAATCATTACACGAAGCTTGTCCTACAAATACCGGCGATTGGTATTTTACCGGCAACTATCCAACTGCCGGCGGCAATCGTGTTGTGAATAAAGCTTTCATTAATTTTATGGAAGGGAAAAATGTGAGAGGATATTGATAATTGATTTTTTTTGAGTCAATGAAAACACTTCTAATCATCAGGCATGCCAAAAGCAGTTGGGATACTGCTACATTGAGCGACTTTGATCGTCCATTGAATGAGCGCGGAAAAAAAGATGCGCCAACTATGGCAAAAAGACTTGTAGAAAATAAAGTGATGCCTGAGCTTTTTGTCGCCAGTCCTGCAAAGCGTGCAAAAAAAACGGCCGAATTATTTATAAAGGAATTTGGTAAAAATGAAAATGAAATTGTTTTTATCAGTGAATTGTATCATGCACCCGCCGATCTTTTTTATGATATAGTAGCAAAGTTTGATGATAAGTATAATTCCATCGCCATATTTTCTCACAACCCCGGAATAACCGATTTCGTAAATCTGTTAACAACAGTTCAGGTAGATAATATGCCAACTTGTGGAATTTTTGCAGTCACTTCTCCGGCAAATAGCTGGAATGAATTTTTATCTGCTGAAAAAGAGTTTTGGTTTTTTGATTATCCAAAAACAATTTGAATATTTATTTTCTTATTGATATTATTAAATCCTCAACAGCTTTTTCCATCAGGCTGTCATCAATGTTCTCATATTTTTTGTAACAAAATTTCCTGGCGTTGTTGAGCGCATCATTCAACAAAAAATCTTTTTGTTGTGCACTGAAAACAATTTTTTTCCTGAATAAATAATCAGCAAGATATTCCTGTTCAGTTTGTCCGGGGGTGGGAATAACAATACTTTTCTTTTCTAATTTAACAATATCCATTATTGAACTGTACCCGGATCTGCAAATAACAAATTCAGATTCGCAAATGATTTTATTTAATTCGGTTGTTGGAAGATGATTATAAACTGTGATATTCGAATTAGCAGGTTTTTCTTTTTTGTCCGGCACTCCTCTTACCATAGTTACTTTGCCTGGATGAGATTGTAATTGATTCAATAAAATTTTCTCCAATATTGTTCTTTGTGGTTCCGGGCCTGATAATATGATCAACAAACTATCAGCTGCAATTTTTGCATCAAGTTTTTTAAATCTCGATAAACAACCAATATAACGTATGTTCTTTTCCGTTAGTTTGGCGGGATGCGAAAGATCTCCGGCAAGTGAAGGTTCGTTTTCAAAATCAGGAACCCAGCATGCTGAAAATTTGTTGATGTATTGATAGTTTATTCGTTGAATTATGTTTTCTATTTTTTTTCCAAAAGGAACTTTGATCCGGAGTTGATGTGTAATAAAAACACAATAGATTTCAGATGAAAATAGCCCGTAGCGATTATCAGAAATTACTACATCAACCCTTTCTTTGGCTAAAAACCTCTTTAACCAGTGATTTTCCCTCTTGATCCTAATCAATATTTTTGGAATTTGAAAAATAATTTTGAATAAGGTAAGTCGTTTGTTTTGCCCGTATTTTAAGTCATAACCCGGTAGATCTATAAACCTCAAAGACGGAAATTCAGCCTTTAGCATAAGTCTTTGATTATCTCCGCATGCAATAATAACTTCAGTTTGATTGGCTATTAAAGATTTAATTATTGGAATACAGCGACTTGCATGGCCAAGCCCCCAATTCAATGGTGCAACAAGAATTTTAGGTTTTGAGTTCGCTGATTTAAACATCTTCAGTATATTTATTAACCCAAATACTATTTTGTGTACAAAGTAGTTTAAATTGGTAAGATTATTTTCATGAAAAAACAAAGTTTGGTGCTGATTTTGTGGCTAATATTGGCGACAATAACAATTACTAGCTGCAGTAGTGGGAATCGTATTGGCGGTACCAGTAAAAAATGCGGCTGCGGCATGAACAAAGGTATGGTTGGGTATTAAAATCTAATTATCTCAGCAAATGAAAGCTTCCGACAGAGATCTGCTAGTTCTGGTGAAAGACGAATTCATGAATGATCAGTTCATGGAAAAAGAACTTGAGCAACTGAATAATTTATTGTTTCATTATGAAACAGTAGAAAAATTTTGCGTTGCCCATGAAATATTTGACGTGAGCAAATATAAAATTGTAACCAAAGCAAAAGGCATAGAAAAAATTTTAAAGCAGAAGCAAACAAAGCCTTTTCAATTTATCTGTAATAAAAATTAAAAGTGAAATTTTCAAAATATTAAATAACCTCCTCAACGGGAGGTTTTTTATTTAATGCAGTTTCAACATTGCTTTTCTTAGCTGACCAATCATTTCATCAATATCTTCTTTATGACATGTTCCTACA
>DATHPY010000155.1:0-3821 GCA_035483315.1 Puia sp.
GATTCCTGGCAAGGCCACAAACCGTTAGTTGATGTACTTCCATTGTTTAAATGATTGTGCTTTTTGATTACTTTTCGTTTATTTCGAGTTCATTATCGATCATCTGGATCAGAGCCGTTGCATCTTCTTTTTGCTTATGAAGAATCAAAATTTCCGCTGCAAAGGTGGATCGTCTTTGATGGAGAATATATATATAATCATTGATCTTTTCTTTATCGGTTGAAAGCAGTTTGGGATTACCTTGTGGTTCTGCAAATACGTTTTGAAAACCACCCAGTAGTGTATTGCTGCCCGTGAGGCTGGAGTCTGTAATGGGTTTGCTCATATCATTAAATATAAAAGCGTCGAAAATTTTCATTTGCGGACCATAAAACGCGCGCGCCTCGTAAGAGTCGTACTCACTCACTCTTTTGTAATTGTCAATGTCGTTTTGGTAGGCGACTATCTTTTCTGCAACGGCTTTGTTTCGTATTAGTCTGAAATTGCCGGAAATATTCAGCTGAATCAGGGTGTTGTTATTATCTTCAAAAACAGTTCCACGTGTGCTTAACCGGGCTAAATAATATAATCGTGAACCGTTTGTGATTTTTTCAGGTTGTCGCAATATGTTGACCACGGAATCATATTGCTGGATGCGGGTGTTAAAACCTTGTATCCATGTTTTAGTGTTGACAGTGTCGGCGATCAGATCTTTTCTTAAAGAATTGATGTATTCACTTTCTTTTGAATTATCGCTAATGTGTTCGCGCAAACTCTCTGCAAAAAAACCCATCGTTACAGCAAGAAATATCATCAGGAATTCCAAAAAATATTCTTTGAAGTTTTTTCTTTTGTGGTGCACGTCGGGGTGATGATGTACTTCCATTTTTTTATTTAGGATGATGTTTGCTTTTGTAGAAATTTATAAGATTTGTTGCCCTGCTTTGTAATTGGGTAAGCAACAAGCTTTGTGCTTTAGTAACTCTTAAATACAATTGTAACTGGTTAAACCATTTGTTTAGCAAGGCTCTGTCATAAGAAAACAATAACGGTCCGTTTAGTATGCTACTGCCTGGTTGGCTGCCTGAAAGGGATGAAACATTTTGAAGTGGCGCGAGAACTTTAAAGTTAGCCAACTCATTCAGCGTATTCCGTACGTTATCCTGTGCTTCCTGGTAAATAGTGGTTTGAAAATTATGATCATCCTTGTACATTCTTTCATAAGCCAGAATGCTGTCGGCATCTTCCTTCTCTAATAACCTGAAACCATTTGCATTGCCAAGTTGAGTTATGGTGCGGTCATTTATGTGAAAAGGTCTGTCTACTTTTGAATATTTTATCAATATACCCATACACGATGTTGCTTTAAGATCATTGGTAACTGTATCGTAGCATTGATACATGTTGTTTAAAGCAGTTATTTTAGCTTCATCAAACCGAATAATGTCGCCCATTCTCATTGTATCAGCCTCAAGGTCTTCAACAAGGGAGCGGATGTATTGTTTCCCTTGTTCGTTATCATTAATTTTCTCCCTGATATTCTCAGCAAAAAACCCCATTGTTACTGCAAGAAAAATCATTAAGAATTCTAAAAAATATTCTTTGAAATTTTTCTTTTCCACGTGCGGGTGATGATGTACTTCCATGTTTTAATTTGCATTTGGTTCACAATTGATAATTCACTTTTTCATTCATTTTCTAAACGATATTCTTTATCAATCATGTCTATTAATATTATTGCCTGGTTGCGGTATTTAATTTCATTATCCATATAAACAAGCAACGTACCTTTTTCATTTCGTATCCAGGTGTAAAGTTCTTCAAGTAAAGGAGTGTCTTGGCGAATAAATACTTCACTATGGTTTGGTAATTTATCAAATAGCGTGTCAGTAAGAAGAACCGGAGGTTCAGGCATTTTTATTATGTGCGCGCCCAGTTCAACCACTTTCTTCCAAAAATCGTTGTAAAAATCGCCATTGTATTTTACCTGCTGATCATAAAACAAATTCAGTTCGCCAATTGAACTAATTATTTTCCTGTTGCTGATGACGCTGAAACCACCTGCATTCTTGAGTTGGGTGATGGTATTGTCATGTTGAAAAAAAGTAAATACCCACGAATAAAAGTAAGCGAAGTAATGGTAAAATGTATCCTGCGTGTCGATGAGATGAAGCCGGTTGACAGGAATGCTCAATGCACTATCCATTTTTGTTATAAAGTACTTTTGCAGGTCAAGCACCACCCTCATTTCCGATGTATCTTTTTTTAAATCCTGCACTAAGCTTTTCATATAATAACCTTCTTTATCCTCATTCACAATATTTTCTCTGAGACTTTCCGCAAAAAACCCCATGCTTACTGCAAGAAAAATCATTAAGAACTCTAAAAAATATTCTTTGAAGTTTTTCTTTTCTACATGTGGGTGATGATGAACTTCCATAATTGTTCTGACTTTTTTAGCGTTTGGTTTTTAATTTTTGAGGATTACTTTCAAATATTTATTTAACCTCAAGATCGAATTGTTTAGCCGTATATTGCATTGTTTCAACAGCCATGGATGATAATTTTTTAGCAGAGTTTATCAGCGCACCAATTAATGCCCTCATCATTTGCATGTTTACGTTGAATTCTTCCATATCCAATTGGCTAAGATTTCTTATTTTTCATCTGTTACTACGTGGTCTGTTGAGAACATACTGTGCGCATTGGATGCAGTGAAATGCGTTTTACAAAAGGGCTTATTATATCACCTATCATTTTATCTACAATTTCTTCATTTGATTTGGTGATACTCTCTCCGTGTCCATATGCTGCGATCTTTTCAGGCAATTGCGATTTGGAAATTCGTTTAAGATTCAAATCTTTTTCGATAGCCGAAATAGCGCCTATGTTCGGAACAAAAAGTTTCAATGAAAAAAGATGAAAAACAAGTTGTTGAATCTGTTTTGTATCGGCATGGATAACAGGAGTCTGCAAGTCAATAAACAATGTGTCAATTCTTTCTTGTTGAACATTTTCGTAAGCGATTACATTATTCAGGTTTGCGGTATCTGCCTGCAGACCCTTTATAAGTTGCTCGGCTAAAGAGTTTGCCCGTTCATTGTTACTAATATTTTCCCTCACATTCTCCGCAAAAAAGCCCATCGTTACTGCAAGAAATATCATTAAGAATTCTAAGAAATATTCTTTGATTTTTTTCTTTTCTACCTGTGGATGATGATGTACTTCCATATAAACAATTTCAGTTTTGGTTTACGTTGTGTTACAAGAATAACTTTATTGGTGATCTATTCAAAGGAAGGTTCAGTTCGATAAACTTGTACCATTAAAAATATGAAATGAATACGATTTGGAATGAACTTTGACAGGACATGACACGAAAAACATCAACTTGTTACTCGGAGCCTCGCTTTCCATTTCGAGTAACATCTGAGTAACAAATTTGAAGAATGAATGTGCAATTATAAGAAACAATGAGAAACATAAAATCTTTAGCAGTTAATCAAATAAAACTGTCGGAAACCATAAGAAACAAAACTTACTTTCCGATGCAGAATATTAAGTGCCGCGATTCTACTGGGTTTGAGAGGAATTAGTAATACGAATTTTGTTTTTTTGACTAACGTTAATATATACCCGATAGGCGAATTCATTGAGAATTCAAAAAATATTCTTTGAAGTTTTTCTTTCTGCTTAGTGATGATGGTGTGTGCCTCCATAATTTTAATTGACAGTTAATAGTTTGTCCCTGTTTGGTTCTTTAAAACATTCTTCGCGTATTTTTATTCGAAGTAATATTTATTCTTGAAAAATCGAATTAATCGTATTTGATTATTCATGAA
>DATHPY010000156.1:0-3807 GCA_035483315.1 Puia sp.
TGCATGATCATCTTATCATTACCTCTGAAAGTTATTAAAGTTTTGAAGATGAAGGTCTGCTATAAGCTAAATCTATTTCGCCCATTAACGTACAATATCTGTATCAAAATCGTGCATTATACTTTACTGATATTTTACTAATTGATTAAGTCACAATCAAAAATGATTTTGGTCTTTTTGTTGTTGAGAAGGCAAATAACCTCTTTTATGCTTAAAAACTATTTTAAAACTGCATGGCGGAATTTGAAAGCCAGTAAATTTTACAGCATTGTAAACATAAGCGGCCTCGCTGTGGGACTTGCAACAGGAATTATGCTGCTGCTTTGGGTGCAGTATGAATTTAGCTACAATAAATTTAACCGGGAGTATAAAAATATCTACCAGGTAAATTCGCACATTACTTTTTTACAACGGAAATCACTTGCCTGGCAAGGAATACCTGCGCCACTATCTGTAGTGGCGAAAAAAATTCCGGGTGTAATTTCTGTTTTAAGATTAGCAAGTGACAATGAAAATCCAACGTTGTCCGAGAAAATGTTATCTAATACTGATCAAACAAAAGTATTTGACAACAACAATATTGTTTATGCAGACAGTAATTTTTTAAGCTTCTTCAAGTATAAATTGTTGCATGGTAGTCGTAATGCATTTTTGCAGAATACGCACTCTGTCGCACTCACACAGTCAACGGCCAAAAAATTATTTGACACAGACGATGCTATTGGCAAAATTGTACGGTTTGATAAGAACAATTTTACAGTGACTGCCGTTTTGCAGAACTTTCCTCATAATTCTTCTCTGCAATACGATGCTATCTTTCCGCTAAATTATTATGCTCAACAATTCGCTAACAATGGCGGCAATCATGGCTGGAAAACAATCGATGAAGACATAAACGACTATAGCTTCAGAACATTTCTTCTGATAAATCCAAATGCCAATACTTCAAGTATTGAAACAAAACTTACACAGTTATTTAATGCTATGGGAAATGGTCAAACTCCAACAACTTTCCAATTGCAGAATTTAGGAGACCTTCATCTTACAGGAATTGATGGAGATAATGCTGCATTACAAATGGTACAAATAATGGCTCTCGTTGCGATATTAATATTGGTCATTGCAAGCATTAACTACGTAAACCTGTCTACGGCTCGGGCTCTCACAAGGATTAAAGAGGTAAGCATAAAAAAAATCATTGGTGCGAAAAGAGGACAATTATTTTTGCAATTCATCACTGAGACAGTCCTGACATTCGGGTTTGCTATTTTCATCGCATTTGTTTTAATCAATTTGTTGAAGCCATTGTATGATAGAATCACGGGCGAACAATTAACTCTTTCCTTGTCCAATTTTTCCATGTTAGAAGTATTGGTTTGCGTATTGTTTGGAACAATACTTATTTCAAGCGTTTATCCCGCAATTTTATTATCATCCTTTAATCCTTTAGGCGCAGTACGTGAAAAAAGTTTTTTGGGTATTAAAATGTCTTCATTCAGAAAATCGTTAGTGGTTCTTCAATTTGCTATCTCATTCATATTGTTGGTTGGTACAATTATAATGGGAAAACAAATGGCATATATAAGGAATAAAGATTTGGGGTATGATAAGAACTATGTTTTTACGGTTTCATTTCCGGCAGAAGCAACCAAAAATGCTTCCGCTATAGAAAATGAATTGCTATTGCAAAAAGGCCTATTAAATGTTTCGTTTAGCAGCGCAAAAGATATTACAAACGTAACAGAGGTGTCAGGAGATATTGTTTGGAATGGTAAGGAGGGTAATGTTCCGTTTATGCTTTGGCGTGTATGTGCAGATAAAAACTTTATACCTACAATGAAGTACCAACTCATTGCGGGAACAAATTTTACCGGAACGCCTTCTGATGAAAATAAATATATTTTAAATGAAACTGCCGTAAAAGCTATGGGTTTGAAACCTCCTTACGCCGGTACAAAGATCGGCTACGGAAATGCCGATGGAGAAATAGTTGGTGTAATAAAGGATTTTAATTTTAAATCGCTGCAAGATCCCATTGGTCCTTTATTAATAAGAACGTCTGGATTAAAGAACACTTTATATGTACGAACAACAGGTGCAGGTGCTCAGGCAGCCATCAAAGCAGTAGAGTTGCAGTATAAAAAATATGCAAACAACACACCTTTCTCTTACGATTTCCTTGATAAGACATTTGAATCGCACTATCAATCGCAACAGCGGGCTGGCACTTTGTTTACAACTTTCGCAGCCATCGCCATTTTTATTTCATGCCTCGGACTGTTTGGTTTGACAACTTATACGGCACAGGTTAAAGTAAAAGAAATAGGCATAAGGAAAGTATTGGGTGCAAGTGTCGGCAGCGTTGTACAATTGATTAGTAAAGATTATTTGAAATTGGTAATTATCGCGTGTGTAATTGCAACGCCCCTGGCTTACTGGGCAATGAATAAATGGCTGAGGGATTTTGCCTATCGGATACACATCAGCGGATGGACGTTTGCTTTAACAGCTCTTCTTTTGGTAGTGATCGCTTTAATAGCTATCAGTTTTCAATCAATCAAAGCAGCGATAGCAAACCCGGTGAAGAGTTTGAGAACAGAATGATTTGTTTTGGATAAGCGTTCAAACAAAATATATTTTGCTCAAAATAAAAAATTGGGTTTCATAATCCATTGGATGGAAGATTCAACTCCCTCTCTCGCTACAAGTTTTAAAGACCGTTAAAGATTTTCTTTAGCGGCTTTTGTTTTATAAAACCACCCCGCCCATTACCGCACAACATCTGTATCAGAACCGTGCAATTCGTTTTGCTGAGTTTTGCTAATTCATTATGCAACAATCAAAAATGATTTTGGTCTTTTTATTGATGACTTATTGAATGCTGAATTAAAATTTAAGATTCAAAATATAAAAAAATGTTTCAAAACTATCTAAAAATTGCATGGCGTAGCCTTCTTAAAGATCGTCAGTTTACATTTCTTAACCTCGTAGGATTGTCTACCGGCTTGGCTTGTGCACTTTTCATATGGCTATGGGTATCAGATGAGCTCAATGTGGATCGTTACAATGAAAAAGACAAACAGTTGTATGAAGTAATGCAAAATATAAAACATGATGGCATTATTGAAACAACAACCAACACTGCCGGACTGCTTGCCAATGCCCTATCTAAAGAAATTGCGGAAATAGAATACTCCGCTACCGTTGTGCAAGCATCATGGTTCGACAACGATGGAATAATAAATAGTGGGGATAAACGCATTAAAGCGCGGCGGCAGTTTGTGAGCCGGCATTATTTTGATGTGTTCACCTGCCCTTTTATAGAAGGCGATAAAAACAAAATACTGTCCGACAAACATTCGATTGCTATATCAGATGTGCTCGCCCGTAAACTTTTTCATTCGACATCAGATGCAGTCGGCAAAATTTTATTTTGGAGTGATGGGGAATTTACCGGCTCTTATCAAATTGCAGGCGTGTTCGCAGCAAATCCGGTTAATGCCACGAACCAGTTCGATATGATTTTCAACTTTGATCTTTTTGTTGAAAAAAGACCAGGCATGAAAGAATGGGGTAACAGTGACCCCAGCACATTTGTTATTCTCAGGAAAGGAACAAACCTCGATAAGTTCAATGCTAAAATAAAAGATTTTGTTACCCGCCAGGGAAAGGAAGATACAAAGAGTTTGTTTGCAATAAAATTCTCAGACAAATACCTGCACGATGTATATAAGGATGGAAAGCCGACTGGCAGTGGCAGGATTGCTTATGTAAAACTTTTTACTATCATTGGTATTTTTATTCTGG
>DATHPY010000157.1:0-3099 GCA_035483315.1 Puia sp.
AAGAAAAAACACAAGGATAAGGTACTTTCTATTTATAAGATATCCGGAATATTAGGGAAGAAAAACCCATTGGCTTATTTTCATTTATATAAGGATGGATCAATGACAGATACTATATCAGTAGCCTTTTATTCTATGGATGCCAGTTACAAACGTGCGGATAGCACAGAAATATTTTATGGCTATTTAATTCAAATTAATTCCTATGGCGGTAATTATAAGGTCCAAAAAATAAGTGAATCAATCAGTGCCCGTTTGCAGGATGTTCTGGATTCAGAGAAAAAGAAAAAGTAATTGATAGCAAAACTGAAGTCGCTGATATATTTTATTTCTTCTTCAACGCTTCAATTTCGTTTTGCAAATTTGTCAATATCGCCTGAATAGCAACAAGCGTTTCCGTTTTTCTTTTATCCGTGAGTTCTTCGGTGTCTTCCTGAATTTCATCAACATCTTCCTGTATCTCGTCAACATCTTTTTGAATTTCTCCGATGTCTTCTTCTATCTCACCAATATCTTCCTGAATAATTTCAATATCCTGGCTGTTTTTATTTACAGACATTTGTATAAAAATGGATAAATAAATTGCTTCCAGCGAAACGATGGTTGTCAGCACCAGCAACATTCTTTCAAAACTTATCACACCAAATAATGGTAATGCAAATGAAAGAATAAAAAAAATCGTGTGTACAATAAGAGAAGTTGTTGAACCGATCCATTTTGTTGCGATATCCGCATTTCTTGCTAATCGTATATTTCTTTCCTTAAAATTCATAGCAACAAAATAATTTACGATATTCTTACTGATGCATCATCTTCTGCAATTTTTTAGTCAGCAGGAATAACATCAGTGAAGCCGCTCCTGCTGTAAAAACGAACATCATAAAAAAATCATGTTGACTGCTCATGTGGTAACCAAGCGCAACAGTTGTCTTTCCACCTTCCGGATATAATGCGCTTAAAACTCCGGCGAGTTTATTTGCAGCTGCATTTGCTAAAAACCAAACAGCCATTAACAACGATGCGAATTTAAAAGGAGCTAATTTATTTACGAGAGATAATCCTATTGGCGATAAACACAACTCACCACAAGTATGCAGCGCATACATGCCCGTTAGCCATATCATACTTACTTTAATTCCTGGCGAAATATTATTCACTCCAAAAGCGATCCATAAATAACCGAGAGATAAAAACAATAATCCAAGTGCCATTTTTGTTGGTGATGATGGCTCCCATTTTCCGAGTTTTAACCACAGCCACGCAAAAAACGGCGCGAAGCTTACAACAAATATTGAATTGAGTGATTGGAACCAACTTGCAGGAATTTCTTTCAGATCAAAAGATGCTCTCCCTGTAGATAATAAATAAATATTTGCGGCGACTGTTCCCGCAGAAAAAATAAATAAAAGAAAATAAACCGTGCTGCGTAATTGTTTATGAAATTCACCAGATAAACTTTTTTGTGTTTTTTTATACAACGTGAAAATAAAATACAGCAAAAGAGCAGAAAGTATCATTATCAACCATACTGGAATATGCCACCCAACGCTTCTGTCTGTTTGTTCATCTGCAAAAAAAGTTAATGATGCACCGGCTTGTTCAAATGCACTCCAGAAAAAAACTACAAAAAACGAAACGATAAATATTACTCCTATCCGCTGCTTTTCTATTCCGGATAATGTTTTGTCTCCAAATATCATTGCTGCAATAAAAATTACACAAGCTGCAAGCAGGTAAGTAAGATACGCGACAACTTTTGCATCAAGATATAATAATCCAATAGTGATAAAAGAAAATAACAACAAACCGATTATTATAAAAGTCTGTTTGCTGAATGCTTTAGGTGCATCTTTGGGGGTCAATCCCAAAACTTTATTATCCGGGTCAACAACATATTTATGATGAAACACAGCTTGCACAACAACGCTCAAACACATAGCGATACCGCCAGCTAAAAATGCCCATTTAAAATCTGCGGGGTTGCCGGTATCTCCAACCAATCCGCAAATAAAAGGACCGATCGCGCCGCCGGTATTAATGCCCATGTAAAAAATGGTGTAAGCAGCGTCAAGTCTTCTATCACCTTTTGGATAGAGTTGACCGACCATCGAAGAAATATTCGGTTTGAAAAAACCATTGCCGGCGATCATAAACCCTAATCCTGTAAAAAATAAAAGATTTGATAACTGAGGAGCGCTGTGATAAAATGAACTGCAAAAAAATAAAACAAATTCACCGATCGCCATAACAAGTCCGCCCCAGATTATCGAGCGATGATTGCCCCAAAACCTGTCCGCGATATAGCCGCCCAACAACGGAGTTAAATAAACTAAACTCGTATAACTTCCATAAAGATTAGATGCAAAAGCATGATCGAATAGCAACGCTTTCGTCATGAACAAAATCAAAATGGCGCGCATGCCATAATAGTTAAAGCGCTCCCACATTTCCGTTGCAAACAAAATGTATAATCCTTTCGGATGTCCTTTTTCAGGAAAATTTTGACTCATGCTTTTGGGTTTATGGTTGGTGATGCAGTTATAAAATTTAGGTAGCGTAAAATACAGATAAAATTTCAATACAAGCGTCTGGGTTAATGAATTGCCGGCTATAAAAAACTTTTTGAATTTACCCATTTAAAAATTGAATTTTGCACGATTAACACTTATGAATATATTACTGTTAGGCTCTGGTGGTAGGGAACATGCGCTTGCCTGGAAACTTAATCAAAGTGTTTGGGCAAATCCATTGTATATAGCTCCCGGCAATGCCGGCACTTCTCAGTGCGGCATCAATGTAGAAATTGATATTACCGATTTCACCGCTATCGAAAATTTATGTATTGAAAAGAAAATTGAAATGGTTGTTGTCGGTCCCGAAGAACCGTTGGTGAATGGTTTGTACGATCATTTTAAATCGAAAGAAGAACTGCAGAAAATATTTTTTATCGGTCCATCAAAAAATGGCGCACAACTTGAAGGAAGTAAATCTTTCGCGAAAGCTTTTATGATGCGGCACAAAATTCCAACTGCTCCGTACAAGGAATTTGATAATAACAATTATGAAGAAGGAATTGATTACATGAAAAATCATGAATTG
>DATHPY010000158.1:0-3779 GCA_035483315.1 Puia sp.
AACGGGATTACTGACCGGACTTTATGATGAGTATAAAAATAAAGGTGTTGAAGTTATCGGATTGGCTTATGAACGCAGCACCGATTTTGCACGCTCACAAAAAAGTCTGCGAAGCTTTCAAAAAAGATTTAATGTGCATTATGAAATTCTGATAACCGGAGTTTCGGTTAACGATTCTCTGCGTGCACAAAAAACTTTGCCTCAACTGAAAGATATTGTAGGTTTCCCCACAACTATTTTTATTGGCAAGAATGGAAATGTTGAAAAAATTCATACCGGTTTTAACGGACCCGGAACCGGCGAGCATTATGATGAACAGAAAAAAGAATTTTACGGAATCGTAGATGAGTTGCTTGCGAAATAAATATTTCTTGCAAAGCCACGAAGGGGCAACGTGGTTCAATAAGACCTATAAGGTTTTCAAAACCTTAGGTTAAATCTCCAAACACTTGCCGTTACTAAAACCACCGCTCAATAGAATTTGTTGCTGTATAAGAGTGATTCATTTCTTTTCTTTCACAGGAAGAAAAGAAATGAACAAATCTGCAATTGCAAGGATGCTTAATAGAAATTCTGTCGCCGGGAACAAAATAAATTTTATCCGTTGCTTTCTGTTTTATTTAATAACCGTTCCGTTTAATAATAAATACGCCATTGAAAAATAAATTACAATCCCGGTTACGTCAACAAGTGTTGCAACAAATGGCGCGGAAGATGTGGCGGGATCAAGTTTGAATTTTTTTAGCACGATTGGCAACATGGATCCAATAACGCTTCCCCACAAAACAATACCAATGAGCGAGCACATAATAGTTGTGGCGATGAGTATATAATATTGTCCGTAATTATAAATGTGTAAAACCTGCCAAAGGCCGACGCGAAGAAAACCAACACAACCTAATATAATGCCGAGCGTGAGACCGGATAAAATTTCACGGCGTAATATGCGCCACCAATCGCGCAATGTAATTTCGCCCAACGCCATGGCGCGAATAATTAATGTTGATGCCTGCGAACCGCTGTTGCCGCCAGCGCTGATGGTGAGGGGAATAAAAATACCGAGCACTAAAGCTTTGCCAAGTTCTACATTAAAATATTGCATAGCAGTTGTGGTAAGCATTTCGCTGAGAAATAAAATGATCAACCAGCCAACGCGTTTTTTTATGAGTTTCACAAAACCAATCTCAAGATATGGTTCATCCAATGCTTCGGCGCCACCAATTTTTTGAATGTCTTCACTGAATTCTTCGGTTGCAACCCACAACACGTCATCAACAGTTACGATGCCTAATAATTTATTGCTGTTGCTGACAACGGGTAAAGCAACACGGTTATTCATTTTAAAAGCTTTGTATGCTTCTTCCTGATCCTGGTATGCATTAAGAGAGATCATTCTTCGGTCCATGATATCAGAAACTTTTTTATCAGGGGTATTTAAAATGAATTCTCTTATCCTGATATCATCAATCAGTTCACCCTTTTCATTAATGACGTAGATGACATCAATGGTTTCGCTGTTTTTTCCGTTTCTGCGAATGTTATCCATCACCTGGGCGATAGTATCATTTTCAGAAACATAAATATAATCCGGCGTCATTAACCTGCCGACACTGTTTTCAGGATATCCAAATAATGAGAGTGTAACTTTTCTTTCTTCCGGATTTAATAATTTTATTAACTCGCGTACAATGCTGCTTGGAAGACCTTCTAAAAAATCTGTTCTGTCATCCGGCGACATTTCATTTAATAACTCGGCAATTTTTGACGGAGGCAGATCGCGCATTACGCGCTTTTGCGTGGGGAGATCTAATATTTTAAATGTGCTGGCTGCACGATGAATGCTTAAATTGTCAATGATCTGGTGCTCATATTCCGGGTATTCATCAACAAGATGAGCAACATCACTGATGTTCTGATCGTCAAGAAATTCTTTGAGTGCGGTTTTATCATCACCCTGAACAATTTCAAAAAATTGCTCCTTCATAATAGCATTATCGTATTCTAAAGACATGCGGCAAATTTAATACATACTATTAATGAAAAAGTTTTTATGTGTTTTTTAAATGTTATTAAAAATATTTCCCGCAGATTATCGCAGATTTTTTCTACGATGATCTGCGCGTTCTTAATCTGCGGGAAATGTTTTGCAAAAAAAAGCCCCTGCGTTTGCAGGAGCTTTTGCTGGAATATTTTTGAATGAATTAATAATTCAGTTTCAATTCAACTCTTCTATTTTGCGCTTTTCCTTTTGCTGTTTTGTTAGTAGCAATTGGATGCGTATGGCCATAGCCGACAGCAGTGAGTCTGCCTGCTTCTATGCCCTTATCTTTTAAATAGGTCATTACAGCATTTGCACGTTTTTCACTAAGCGCCTGGTTTTTTTCCGGCTTTCCCTGGTTATCTGTATGACCAGAAATATTTAATTTCAGATTTGCATCTTCTTTAAAAATTTTAGCTACTTCATTAAGTGGTCTGTACGATTTTGGTAATAATTTAAAACCGCCTGTTGCGAAGAAAATATTTTTAGCATCGTAAATAACTCTTCTCAAAATTCCTTCTTTCACTAACGGACATCCCTGGTTTTCTTTTACGCCAGGTATGGTTGGGCATCTGTCTTCTTCATCATTAATTCCATCACCATCAGTATCGGGAATAGGACAACCATTATATTTCGCAACACCTGGAACTGTAGGACATTTGTCTTCTTCATCATTAATTCCATCACCATCGGTATCAGGAATAGGGCAGCTATTATATCGCGCAACACCTGCAACTGTGGGCATTTATCATCTTTATCAGGAATGCCATCTCCGTCTGTATCTTTTGGTGGCTCAACAGCCGGAATCATAACAGTTTTTGGAGCGGCATGCATTTTTGGTTTTGAAATGGTTTCAGTAATTCCCAATGAATAAAATAAATTGTTGCCCAAATTGGTTTTATTCAATGATGCACGATAATTTAATTATAAAAAGATGTAAGTGATGCTTTGTAAATTAAATTGAAGCCCGCCACCCAACGGAGCATAAGGAGCCCATTTGCCACCGTAACCACCAACACCAATACCTGCAGTAATAAAAGGCTGAAACAAATGATTATCTGTTAATGCTTTTCCATGTAACGAAAGTTCAAATTCGTTTGCATAATCGGAACCGTTGCTGGCCGAAGTGTTTTTTGAATAATCCTGTAAACAATCCATTGTATCGTGCAGACAGATCAATACGGTTGCTCAATCCTCTCCAATACATTAGAGAGAATCCCATATTGTAATTATTGTTTTTGAAAGAATTGCCAATAGATAATGGCTGACTGAAATCTGTTACGTTAGCGCTGAAGCCGATCAGACTTCCTTTTTTTGGAGACGACAAATAATCATCATCTTGCGCAAAACTGGTTAGGGTTAACAAATAGACACAACATAGGAGAGTAAGTTTTTTCCATCGCATAGAAATAGGTTTTAATTTTAGAAATACGATCTTACTTAGATCGCGGTAAAAATAATTATTTTTTTTAATGGAACAACACTTAAATGAATAAATTGAAATTTAATCAACAATTGTTCTATCGCCTCTCGTAAAAAAACTACAACGCATTCGTTATGATATTATCTTTTTTGGTCATTTCATCGTCACACAAAAAAGGAAGAGGAGTTTTTACCTCTGAAATTATTAAGCCGAAAACTGTAATCGAAATTGCGCCGGTAATTGTTATGAGCAATAATGATCGCGTCTTAATAGATCAAACTTTATTGCACGATTATATTTTTGAATGGGGAGAAAAAA
>DATHPY010000159.1:0-2140 GCA_035483315.1 Puia sp.
AATGCAAACAATATTATCCCGTAAATAATCAGGAGGATGAAGATTCCTCAACGTTTCCTCTTTACCCGAATTCAGAATATATTTACGAAAAAGTAAAAAAGAAAAAGAAACCAAATGCGGAAATTAAAACTGCTCAAACAATTAAAGAAATAGACAACCAACACGAAAAATGCGGGAAGTAAAAGTCATTCACAAATTTTCAAGTGCGATAAGATTTTTAATTTTCATCTTTTTAAAAATTGATGGGGTAAGACCGGTAACTTTTTTAAACTGACTGGACAGGTGGGCTTCATTGCAGTAAAAAAGCTTTGATGAGATTTGTTTAAGCGTAAGCTCGTTATACAGCAGCAGTTCTTTTACCCGTTCTATTTTGTGCGCAATGATAAACTGTTTGATAGTAACACCTTTTACTTCTGAAAAAAGATTGGAAATATAAGTGTAATCGTATTTTAATTTTTCGCTCAGGTAACAGGAGACTTTTGTTTTAAGCGGTTGTTCACTGTAATGAACCATTTCAATAATTACATTTTTTACTTTTTCAATAATAATGGCTTTTTTATCGTCGATCAATTCAAAACCAGATTTATGTAAAGCAATTTTTAATGCATTACAGCTTTTACCAGAAATATTTTTTATAATATTTACTTCTCCTAACTCTATAACAGTGTAACCGAGTCCGAGTTTTTCCAACTCCGACTTAACCACCATTTTGCAACTGACGCTCACCATGTTTTTTATGAAGAGTTTCATACAACTGATTTCAGGTTACGATACACAAAAACATGACAAAGTCCATAGGAAATAATGTTTTTCTAAAAATGTGGATTTAAGGTAAGCACTTTTTCAGCGGTGGTTGCAAATGCATCATTGTTGGATGACAGTATGCATATGTAATCCCGATAGGCAAAACATTCTTTAATTATCGAAAGCTTTTTTATTACAGTTTTTCTGATTTGGGAAATTGATAAGCCGGTGTATTTAATAAAATGTTTCGTGTTACTTGTGTATGAAAGAGTACTATTCATTAAAGGTGTTTTCATCTTGTATATTTTAATTAATAAAGAACCAGCTGAAGAAAATAAATGAATGATCGGGACTTTTTGCGCATAAAGGTCTACCCAAATATTTTTAAAATCTTACATGATTATTGAAGAAAGTTATATAATTCACTCTTTTAAAATATTGATTCAGTAACAAAGAAAAGTATAAGAAGGATTGCATAAGTGCAAAAAATGTTCTGCTATAAATGGGCATCGAACCTGCGTTTTCTGCAAATCAAATGGGAAGTGCTGACAAAAAGATTATATGAATAAAGCAGTTACCGGAGTTTATTCTTTTTCAAGAAATTTTCGCGGAATTAGGTTACCAAGATTTTTCAAAATCATTCGCCTCCCAGCGTGTTTTGCTTTTTACGTTTTATTTGTTTAAAAAAAGAAGGAGTTAAACCGGTCATTTTTTTAAACTGGTTGGATAAATGAGCAACACTGCTGTAACCCATCTTCCAGGCAATTTCAGTAATGTTGAGTTCATCATAAACCAATAATTCTTTAACCCGTTCAATTTTGTGAGAAAGAAGGAAATGTTCAAGAGTAATACCATGTGCTTCAGAAAAAAGGGTAGCAAGATAATTATAGTCGTAGTGTAGTTTTTGACTTAAATAGTCAGAAAAATTTATTTCTAAAGGTTCTTCCGAATAGTGAACCAATTCAACAATTACATTTTTTATTTTTTCAATAAGAATACTTTTTTTGTCTTCAAGCAATTCAAAGCCTGATTTTTTTAAGGCCATATTTAATTCGTTCCACTGCGTTGATGAAATGTCTTCTTCGATTTCAGCTTCTCCTAATTCTACTGTTTTATAATGCAGACCCATTTTTTCCAGCTCTGCCTTTAATACCATTTTACAGCGGATGCTAACCATATATTTAAGGAAGAGTTTCATAAATAACCAAAACAGATGATAAATTTTATATACCTGTTACAATAAAGAACCTATTAAAATGCTTTGGTGCCTCGCCTTTACATGTGTCTTTAAAAAAACCGTAGACCAGATCGTCAGATATATTTTCACTATGTGTACAGGTAATATGTTTGCTGAGAAGAGTAACTATCAACAGGAATCTACTGAATAAAATTCGCA
>DATHPY010000160.1:0-2870 GCA_035483315.1 Puia sp.
TATAACGGGTTTAGTGGTCAACATAGGTACGTAATAAACGTATTAAACTTACAAATATTATTTCATGAATGCAAGAGAGTGAAAGTGTTGTTCGATGATGGTTGGCGGTTGTTTGTCTTTATCAGGTAAATTCCAAACTAAGATCGGCCATCAATCAACGGACAACAATCATCGTTCTCGCTCATTTACTTGCATTTGCATCCTTAAACCATCCTGCATATTTTACATAATTATTTGCGATGCGGTCTATCTGCCCGCTGATGAGGTCCTGGGGAATATCTTTTACTTTTTGCGCTGGAACACCGGCATAAATAGAACCGGTTTCCACTTTCGTTCCTTCCAAAACCACTGCGCCGGCAGCAATTATCGAGTTGGAACCGATCTCCGCATTATCCATAATTATTGCTCCCATGCCAACCAGCACATTGTCGTGTAACGTGCATCCATGTACGATGGCGTTATGTCCGATGGAAACATTGTTACCAATAACCGTTTTTGTTTTTTGATAGGTGCAATGGATCACTGCGCCATCCTGGATGTTTACTTTATTACCGATGCGGATGCTGTTCACATCACCGCGAATTACGGTGTTGAACCACACGCTGCAATCATCGCCCATAACCACATCGCCGACGATGGTTGCATTCGGCGCAACAAAAACATTATTACCCATTTTCGGAAAAACGCCTTCAACCGGAAGTATTGTTGCCATATAATGTATGATTTACGATTTACGATGTACGATGTGTTTATCTTAGGCTATTGCTTAACGTTAGTAATTAGTATTACACGAATTTTAGCGAATTATAGGAATTGTATTTTATTATCCAACTAATCATATCAATCCACCCAAATCCTCGTTTAGACTTCTTTTGTTCCCAACATTTGTCCATTCTTCACCATCCTTGCGTGGCACTCTTGTACTGTTGATATTCTATTCAACTTCAGTATCACAACCGGCAAGTTTTTTTAACTTTTATAAAAAATCTCTCGCAAAGTCGCAACGACGCCACGTTGTGTCTTTGCGAGAAATATTTTCTTTCACAAATATCCGACATTTGCCACAATGAATAACCGCGAATTATTTTTGAAGCATGTTGCGCAAACTTCTCAATCACCCATCGGGCTTGAAATTGTAAAAGCCGAAGGAACATATTTATATGATGCATCCGGCAAAAAATATCTCGACGTCATCGGCGGCATCAGCGTTTGTAATACCGGTCATCGTCATCCAAAAGTTGTAGAAGCCATAAAAAAACAAGCCGATGAATATTTGCACGTTTTGGTGTATGGGGAATTTATTCAATCGCCGCAAGTGCAATATGCAACGCTGTTAACGCAGCATTTGCCTTCTTCATTAAATTCGGTTTATTTCACCAACTCCGGCGCCGAAGCCGTTGAAGGCGCGATGAAACTTGCAAAGCGTGTTACCAACAGAACACAGATAATTGCATTTAAAAATTCTTATCACGGTTCAACGCAAGGAGCATTAAGCATTATTGGCGATGAATACTGGCGAAATGCTTTTCGTCCGCTGCTGCCAGATGTTTTACATCTCGATCATAATTCTTTCGAATCGCTTGAATTGATAACTGAAAAAACTGCTTGTGTAATTGCGGAAACTGTTCAGGCTGAAAAAGGCGTTTACTTATCCACGTTAGGTTGGATGAAAGCATTAAGAAAAAAATGCAGTGAGACTGGAACATTATTAATTCTCGATGAGATACAAACCGGTTTCGGCAGAACCGGAACACTCTGGAATTTTGAACAGTATGAAATTGTTCCAGATGTATTATTACTTGGCAAAGCGCTCGGTGGCGGAATGCCACTCGGCGCATTTATTTCCGAAAAAAAATTAATGTGGAATTTAACTGAAAGTCCGGTGCTTGGTCATATCACCACTTTTGGCGGACATCCCGTGAGTTGTGCTGCCGGCATGGCTTCCATGAAAGTGCTGCTGGAAGAAAACTTGATAAAGCAAGTTTCTGAAAAAGAAAAATTATTCCGCCGATTATTGGTTCATTCAAAAATAAAAGCCGTTCGTTCCGCGGGATTATTAATTGCAATTGAATTTGACAGCTTTGAAACCAATAAAAAGATTATTGATAAATGCTTGCAGGCGTCTGACGGTTCCAAACCGTCTGAAGCCTCTGTAAACCTTCTCATGGATTGGTTTTTATTCGCTCCTCATTGCATGCGCATCGCACCACCGCTAATTATTACTGAGTGTGAAATTAAAATGGCTTGTGAAATTATTTTGAAAAGTTTGAAAGAATAGATTCCTGTCTTTGAAATATTTTTGAATTGCCTATTATAAACCCACCGCTCAATACTTGCACAAACGATGAGCGGATTGCGACGCAAGAATGCCGCTATGAAAAACCGAAGCCAGTATCTAAAAAAATATTTTACAATTAAAGCATTTTAAAAATAAACGCAGCGAGCAATCCACCTATAATCGGACCTATAATCGGGACCCATGAGTAATTCCAGTCGCTATCTCTTTTTTTAGGAATCGGCAAAATAAAATGCATAATGCGCGGGCCTAAATCTCTTGCAGGATTGATCGCATAACCTGTGGGTCCGCCCAATGAAAGCCCGATCGCAAGAACAAGAAATGCAACAGGCAACGCACCGATTGCGCCGAGTCCCATTTTGCCATCTGTGTTATTGAAATTTATTGTTGGATTTGCAATATACAGCACGCAAAAAACCAAAACGAATGTGCCGATGAGCTCGGTGATACAATTATTAAAAGGACTGCGAATGGCAGGCGCGGTGGAAAATACAGCGAGCTTTAGGTTAGCATCATCAGTTTCATTAAAATGTTGCCTGTATGCAATCCAGACAACCAGGGCGCCAACCATTGC
>DATHPY010000161.1:0-3047 GCA_035483315.1 Puia sp.
GTGACCCAATAGTAAAATGCTTCCTTAAAATAATTCAAAGAGAAACTGAACGCCGGTAAAACAGTTACGACATGAGCATTATCTTTTCCAAAAAGTGTATCAAGTAAAGGAATTAATAAAGAAAAATTCAGCAGGCTGAAAATGATGTATAAAAAAATAAAAACTGTATACTCGGGAATGTAATGGTGATAAGGCTTTGAAAAGCTTAACAACCGCAGAAAAACCTTCATTCAAATAAGTTTGTTGTAATTTTGACTTGCAAGTTACATAAAATACGTAGCCGTAACTTTTGCCATTTTGTTTCCCGAAAAGCCGCAATGACGCAAAGGATAATTTCTAAATTGTTTATTTTTTCTCTGCGCCTTCGCGCCTCTGCGTGAAAATATTTAAATTGAAAAATGGAATTTATCAGCATTATCACCGCCATTCATAATGGTTTATCTTTTAACAAAATTTATTGGAATTCGTTGCAGCAGTTTACGCATTATCCTTTCGAGCTGATCATTATTGACAATGCTTCCGAAGATGGCAGCGCAGTTTTTTTTGAAGAGCACGGTTGTAAAGTAATAAGAAACGAAGCCAATTATTCTTATCCATATTGTCAGAACCAGGGAATTCGCGCGGCGAACGGAAAATATTTGTTCTTTTTAAATAATGATATTGTTGTTTCGCCGCAATGGGATAAGCATCTTATTGACGCAGTAAATTTGCACCAGCTCGATATTCTTTCCGCATCTGGCATTGAAAATATGGGCGATAAAAAAACAACGCAATCAATAGACCGTAAATGGAAACGCGTAAAAAATCCTTTAAAAATTTTTGGATTCAGCCAAAAAAATTTATTACTGATGTTCCGGTTAATGTATGGAAATTGGAAAAGATTTTGTGGTAGAATTTTTGATAGAAATAGTTTACATGTTATTGAAGGAATTGTGGGCAACAACGTGATGATGACAAGAAACGCTATTGAAAAAATTGGATTGTGGGATGAAAAAATGCAAACCGCCGATTTTGATTTGTTCATGCGTTCTAAAAAAAGATTTTTGGAAGTTGGAGATATTAAACCTTGTCATATTGCACTCGGAGTTTTTATACATCATTTTAATAGAATGACGGTGAAGTACGCAGTAAAACCAAAACCATTTGCCGATAAAAAAAATCTGATCCGGCTTGAAGAAAAATGGTCAGCAAATGATTTGGATGCACTTCATCCCAACAATGCTACACTAAGAAAAAATTAATTTATGCAGGAAGGAAAAAGACAAAAACAGGTTGCATCACTCATTCAAAAGGAACTGAATGAAATTTTTCAACGGCTCGATTTAACCATGATTGATGGTGGAATGGTTTCCATTTCTTCTGTAAAAATTTCTCCGGATCTTTTACAGGCAAAAATTTATCTTAGTTTTTTCCCGGTAAAAAATGCGGAGACTTCAATGAAACATATTGAAGAGAAAAGCTGGGAAATAAAAAGACAGCTTGCATTAAGAGTGAAACTACAGTTGCGGAGAATTCCAGTGCTTCATTTCTTTCTCGACGACACGTTAGATTATGCTTTTAAGATGGAAGAAATTTTTAAGAAAATTAATGACGGAAAAAAAGAAAATGAAAATTAGCTAATCAGCTAATTTGATAATGTGTGAACTTTATCACTTTATCAAATTATCACATCATCACATTAACATCGTGAACTTTCTATTTGCATGGCGATATTTTAAAGCAAAAAAATCTACCAATGCAATTAATGTAATTGCTTGGATAAGCATGGCAGCAATTATTGTCGGCTCTGCTGCGCTCATTCTCGTGCTGAGCGTTTTTAATGGTTTTGAAGATCTGGTCAAATCTTTATATTCTTCTTTTTATACAGATCTGAAAATATCTGCAAAAACAGGAAAGGTTATTAATTTATCCGCAGAACAATTAAAACAATTATCATCTTTAAATGGAGTCAGTTCTTATTCATTGGTTGCGGAAGACAATGCCATTTTGCAAAATGGAGATTTACCAACGATTGTTTTTTTAAAAGGAGTGGATTCAAATTATATTCATGTTTCTGGAATTGCAGATAAAGTGGTTAAAGGAAAATTTGAATTGGGAAATGCAGATACTCCCGAAGTTGTTTTAGGTGTGGGAATTGAAAATGCAATTGCTTCAGAAAGCGAAAAAGATGTTTTACCATTATCGGCTTATATTTTTAAAAAAGATGAGAGCAATTCAAGTGATCCGATGAAAACGATCAGCAACGAAAATATTGTTGCTGCGGGAAGTTTTGCCATTCAGCAGGATTTTGATAATAAATATGCGTTCACCAATCTTGCCTTTATGAAGCGCATGCTTGGATTACAGCCAAATGAATTCAGCGCTGTGGAAATAAAAATAAATGATGAGCAGCAAACCGAACAGATCAAAAATCAATTACAACAATTTTTTGGAAATAATTATTTAGTGAGAACAAGATATGAGCAAAATCAAAGTTTGTATAATGTTATGCGTATGGAAAAATGGGTTATTTATATTTTGCTCACGTTGATTTTAATTGTCGCATCTTTTAATATGGTCGGCTCATTAACCATGCTTGTGCTGGAAAAACAAAAAGATATTCATGTGTTGAAAGCGCTTGGCGCAAATAATAGTTTTATACAAAAAATATTTTTGAGCGAAGGTTTTTTACTTGGATTTCTCGGGGGAGTTTTCGGTATTTTACTCGCAATACTTATTTGCTGGCTACAGGTAAAATATAAATTAGTTACCCTGCAAGGCGGTTCTTTTCTTATTGATTATTATCCTGTGAAATTAGTTGCTGCAGATTTTCTACTCGTTCTCTGCACCATATTAATTGTAACATTATTCGCTGCGTGGTTTCCATCCCGCAAAGCAGCATTACAGCAAATTGAATTGAAGAGTTAATGTGATGGTTTGAAAATTTGATAATAGAGAATTATCTCATCAGCACATTAGCTGATTAAATTAATAGTCTCCCAAAGTTTCGGGAAGTTGAGCAAGCGCTTTTTTCGTTTGTTCGTCATTAGGAGCAGTGCCATGCCAGT
>DATHPY010000162.1:0-3424 GCA_035483315.1 Puia sp.
AATTGCCCGGACATTTCTCCGCCAAGTCCAAGCATGAACTGCGCATACATATTTGTAGTGTCGCGATTTGCAACTTCCAATATCCGCTGAATTCCCTGCATCACTTCCTGCGGACTACCTGCAGAACTTCCAAAAATGTAACAAGCTCCCAATCCAATTTTAGAAGAATCATTGTTAGGATTCAATTGCAAAGATCTTTCAAATAACTGTTTGGCATTATCAGCCATCCAAGTTTTTAGACCTGCATCATCCTGTCCGCGCAGGTTTTCTAAAAATAATTGGGCTGCAAAGGTGAGCTTTTTTTCAGAATTTTCCAATTTAGCAGTTTCTGCTGAATAATACGCGTAGGCTAAAAATCCATCGCGAACAGAATCCCGCCAAAAATTGGCCAATTGAGTGTACGCATTAACTTGCTGATTTTTTACATCGCCACGCACAACGCTGTGTTCCAAACTGTTTACATACGACAATTGAAAAGGAGTAAGCTTTGCTTTGGAAGCATTTAAAATATCCTGTGTAATAACTGATTTTGCAGGCAAAGCTGAAGAATCTGTTTGTACAATCGCACTTTTCTTTTTAGGCGGAATGGTTTCTCCAAAAAAGAAAACAAGAATTAACAACAACAATCCCGATCCGGCTAAAATAAACTGTGGCTTTTTCATTCACATTTATTAAAGCGGCAAAACTACATTTCTTCTTCGGGCTTTGGTTGGTCTTCTTTAATTGATTGCAATTTTTTTACTTCTGCTACAAATTCTTTTGCAGGCTTAAACGCGGGTATATAATGTTCAGGAATATGAACAGCAACATTTTTTTTGATGTTTCTGCCAATTTTTGCTGCTCTTTTCTTGGTAATAAAACTGCCAAAACCCCGAACGTAAATATTTTCGCCTTTTGCTAAAGTGTCTTTCACTTCTTTAAACATGGTTTCGAGCGTTACTAAAACGTCAATTTTAGGTATACCCGTTTTTTCCGAAATTTGGTTAACAAGGTCTGCCTTTCTCATTAGTGTTAATTTATAAGTTTCTGATTCTAAATATATAACAATATTTTCAAATTACAAGTTTCTCCATAAAATTTATAATTTATAATTGAAAATCAAGTTGTTATATTCATGCTAAAAATCTAAAATATTGATTTTAAGCATTTAGTAATATACAACGCTATTTACGTTCGAATATTATTGTTAACAATTAAGTTTCTTTGCAAAATGAAATCCGACTTTACAAAAAAACTGCTATTATGGAATCATACTCATAATAAACGTTCAATGCCATGGAAAGGTGAAAAGGATGCGTACAAAATCTGGCTGAGCGAAATTATTTTGCAACAAACCCGGGTTGAGCAGGGCTTAAATTATTACAACCGGTTTATTAAAGAATTTCCGACAGTTCATCATCTTGCAAAAGCGTCCCGCCAAAAAGTTTACAAATCATGGGAAGGATTGGGTTATTACACGCGTTGTAAAAATTTAATTGAAACGGGAAATGAAATTGTTAATAGCTATCAGGGGAAATTTCCTTGTACGTACGATGAAATAAAAAAATTAAAGGGAATCGGACCTTATACTGCCGCAGCAATTTCTTCTTTCGCTTTCAATCTTCCATACGCAGTTGTTGATGGCAATGTGATAAGAATTTTATCAAGATATTTTGGAATGACGACGCCGGCAAATTCTTCCCAGGGAAAAAAACTTTATGCTGAGATCGCTCAATCTCTTTTGTCCGAAAAAAAAGCCGGAAAATATAACCAGGCAATTATGGATTTTGGCGCAGTTATCTGCAAACCAAAAAATCCTCTCTGTACAGAATGTATTCAAAAAAAAGATTGCCAGGCTTTTCAGCATGATTGGGTGAATATGTTACCGATAAAAGAAAAAAAGATTGAAAAAAAACAACGTTGGTTTTATTATTTCATTTTTGAAAACAAAAATGACGTTTATATCCGCCAGCGAAAAGAAAAAGATATCTGGGGAAATTTATTTGAATTTATTTTGGTTGAAAAAGATCGGGCAACTGATGAAGATGAAATATTGAAATCAGAAACATTTCTGAAATATTCAGGCAAACAAAAAATATCAATTGCGGAAATTTCTCCTCACATTAAACAGCAGCTCACCCATCAAACAATTCATGTACAATTTTTAAGATTTAAAATAAATGGTATCAATTCCTCTCTAAAAAAAGATTTTCTGCAAATACCAAAAAAGCAATTAAGCTTATATGCCTTCCCAAAAATCATAGCATCTTATTTGCGGCAAAACACCTGATAGAAATATCACCAACTGTTAATAATTCCCGAAGCCAAAAAAATTTATCTTTTTTTGTCCGAAAAAATTTAACTTTAAGAGGGTAAAATTTGTAGCCGATCTATAAACTTCAAACTTAAGTGTATGAGAGGTGTAAACAGGGTTATGCTAATTGGAAATTTAGGAAAAGACCCGGACATGCAGTATCTCGAAGGCAATATTGGAGTTGCCAAATTTTCGCTTGCAACAACAGAAACATTTAAAGACAGAGCTGGAAAATTAATTTCACAAACAGAATGGCACACTGTTGTTTTGTGGCGCGGACTTGCAGAACTTGCTCAGAAATATCTTCACAAGGGAAGCCTTGTATACATTGAAGGCCGTTTACGAACCCGCAGTTGGGAAGACAAAGAAGGAAATAAAAAATTTGCGACTGAAGTGGTTGGGGATAATTTGATCATGCTTGATAAACGTTCTGATGGAAATCATCCGCCACTGCCTCACGAAGGAATTGACGGAGCAGGACATACAGAATCGCCGCCAATAAGCTCACCACCGTCTGAAGATTTACCTTTTTAGAATTGCACAAAACAATTTATTAAATTTGCATCAATTATAAAGGCAGGAACCGAACCTGCCTTTTATGATTAAGGTGATATCGTTAACGAAACTAATTTGCATTGAACCACAGTTTGTTTTTTGATCATTTTTTCTCACATTTTCTTTTAGCGATCAACCCGCAGGCAACAAGTATTTTGGCTGTGATCATTCTTTTTTTACTGATAATATCCTTTATTGTTTCAGGTTCTGAAGTGGCATTTTTTTCATTGACTCAAAAAGATATCAATATCCTAAAAACAAAACATGATGCATCGTGGAAACGCATTGCAAACCTGCTTGAAGAACCAAAAATATTATTAGGCTCATTATTAATCGCCAATACATTTGTAAATATTGCCATCATTATTTTATCAAACTTTTTAATAGACCAGGTAACGCCCCTCAGGCAAAGTTTTTGGATTGAATTCCCCATCAAACTTTTTACTGTAACATTTGTGCTCGTTTTATTTGGAGAAGTAATGCCAAAAGTTTGGGCGTCGCAAAATAATCTGCAGTTTGCTTATTACACATCCGGAGTTGTTGAAGTTATCAATCTTCTGTTTAAAAAGATCAGTA